>JAVBRP010000384.1:0-4302 GCA_031547815.1 Bacteroidales bacterium
GCCGAAAAACAAAGCGTGCATCTGATGTTCGACAAGCGGAAAACAAACCGGGAAGCCATCGAAAAAGCGATTGCGGCCGTCGGTTACGACACCGAGCATTTTAAAGCCCCCGACGAGGTGTACGAGAAATTAGCGCCCTGCTGTCATTATCGGGAGAAATAGAATAAACGCTTAACGGGGGGCGCCTTGCCCCGAATATCCCGCCGGGCTGAAGCCCGGCATTATAAGATTCGACTGAGGCGCAGCCTCAGCCGAACGATGCTTTGCACAAAACTTGGCCGCGCAAAGTATAATCCTGTCAAATGAGTAATATATTTTGGCTTCATTCCTTACCAAAAAAGCCGATATCGAATGTTCGACACCGGCTTTCGGTAAAATAAAAAGATCGTGTTTATCCGATTTTTCTTGCGCCGTCTTTGATCACTACATCGTATACCTTGGCATCGATGCCGTATTCGTTTTTGTAGGCGGCCAGGGTCTTTTCGAGGAACGAATCGTGCAGTTCCTCTTTCACCAGGTTGATGGTGCAGCCGCCAAATCCGCCGCCCATGACGCGCGACCCGGTGACGCCGCAACCTTTGGCCATCGCGTTCAGGTAATCCAGTTCGGGACAGCTTACCGAGTACAGCCTGCTCAGACCTTCGTGGGTTTCGTACATCTTCCGGCCTACGGTTTCGTAATCGCCTTTTTCCATGGCGGCGCAAGCATCCAGCAGGCGTTGCACTTCGCCGATCACGAATTCGGCGCGCATGTAATCCACCGGGTTCACCTTGTCCTTAACCGCTTGGAGCATGTTGATGTCGGCATCGCGCAGGAGCTTCACTTCGGGATGCGTCTTGGCGATTTCGGCAACCACCCGTTCGCACGAGGCGCGGCGTTTGTTGTATTCGCCGCCGGCAGCAAGGTTGTGCTCCACGCAGGTGTTGATGAGTACTACCTTGTATCCTTTCGGGTTGAACGGCACGTATTCGAATTCCAACGAGCGGCAGTCGAGCTTCATCAGATAGCCTTCCTTGCCGTGGCACGAAGCGAACTGATCCATGATACCGCATTTGATGCCCACGTAATTGTGTTCGGTGGCCTGTCCCATCAAGGCGATTTCCATGCGGGTGAATCCCAAATCGTATTGATCGTTCAGCGCAAAGCCGAAGCAGCTTTCCAATGCCGCCGACGATGACATGCCGGCGCCGAGGGGTACATCGCCCGCAAACACGGTGTCGAATCCCTGCACGGGTTTGTCTTTCTTGGCCATTTCGCGACACACGCCGAAAATATAACATGCCCACTGTTGGGCGGGTTTGTCGGCTTCTTCGAGTCCGAACTCGCACGATTCGTTCAAATCGAGTGCAAAAGCGCGGACTTTCTTTGTGCCGTTGGGTTTGATCTCGCAGTACATCGCTTTGTCGATGGCGCCCGGAAGCACAAAGCCGCCGTTGTAGTCGGTGTGCTCGCCGATGATGTTGATACGCCCCGGCGACGTGTACATCGCGCCTTCCGCACCGTACAACGATTTGAATTTTTCTTTTATTTTTGAAGTGTCCATATTTTTAAAAAGTTACAAGTGACAAGTTACGAGTTACAAAACGCATCCTGTCACTTGTCACTCGTAACTTGTAACTGATTATTTAATTAACGGGAATATCTTTATTTACGTTCTTGCTGCCGACCAACGCATAGTAAAGCAGATAAGCCAAACCGGCGACGATTACCCAGTAACTGGTCAGATACCCTACTCCGCCGGTTAAGTCGACAATACCGTTTTGCAACAAAGGCAGAATACCTCCGCCGCAAACCATTACCATAAAAATACCCGATGCTTTTTGGGTGTATTTGCCCAAACCTTCTACCGCGAGGTTGAAAATTCCGCCCCACATCACGGAGGTGCATAAACCTAAGAGTACCAGCAGGGCTGCATTAATAGGCACATTTGCAAAACCGAATAAACCTGCTTCGCCGCCGCCTTGGAATACGGGCAAATTAACCATTACGGAGGGAGAAGCGAATATGGCGGCAAAGGTTAAGATTAAACCGACAGCGGAAACTGTTGTTAACATGGATTTAGCAGATACTTTTGCGGCAATGGCGGCTCCCGACAATCGGCCTATCAGCATCAGGAACCAATAAGTTCCCGTAACGGATCCGGCGATGGCTTCGGCATTGACACCGCTGCCCAGCACATTCAAATTCACATCTTGAAGCCATTTGTTCAATACGTTGGGAACACCTACTTCTACACCCACATACGTAAAGATGGCCACCGCGCCCAGCACGAAATGGCGGAAAGATAACGGGCTGTATTGAGATTTTTCTTCACTTGCGGAGGCTTTTTTCTCTTCTTCGGGAATTGCGGTAAATAAAATAACGAGGAACGCAAACGCGAAAATGGCCAAAGCGGCAATCATCAACGGGAATATATCGCTGATGACGGCATTTTTAATACCGTGAGGAATCAAAAGGCCGGTCAGGATAATAACTGCGGTGCCGCAAAGAGAGTTGAAAGAACCGCCGATCTGGATCAGTTGGTTTCCTTTGTTTCCGCCTCCGCCTAATCCGTTCAGCATCGGATTCACCACAGTGTTAAGCAAACACATGGAAAAACCGGCAACAAAAGCGCCAAGAAGATAAACGCCGAAACTTTCGAACGTGCCGGAAAGAGTTTGGATGCCTACGCCGACAAAACCAATAGCGATAGCGATAAGGGCTGTTTTTTTGTAACCGAGCTTTTGAAGCATGTTACCTGCCGGATAACCCATTACGGCATAAGCGATAAAGTTACAAAATACGCCGAGTGTTCCCATCCAGTTAGCGACACCAAACTGATGTTTCAAAACATCTCCCATAGGAGAAGCTAAATTGGTAACGAACGAGATCATCCCGAAAAGGAAGATCATCGCGATAATAGCAACAATGTTGCCGCCTTGTTTTTGTTGTGACATAAAATTTGATTTTAAGGTTTGAAAATGATTTTGTTTTTGATTTTATACTGTATAGAATTTGAATATAGTTTGCGAACGGAATGTATCGCCCGGGCGCAGCACCACCGTGGGATATTGCGGTTTGTTGATGCTGTCGGGGTAATGTTGCGTTTCCAGGCAGAAAGCCGAACGCATCGGGTAGCGTTGGCCGTTTTTGCCTTCGAACGCGCCCGTCATCCAGTTGCCCGTGTATAGCTGAACGCCCGGTTCGGTGGTCAGCACATCCACGGCGATGCCCGTTTTGGGCGAAACGGCTTTGGCGCAGAACGAAAGCTCGTCGCCGCGTTTGTTCAGCACATAAGTATGATCGTAGCCCTTTCCGAAAACCAATTGTTGGAAATCGTCATCGATGCGCGCACCGATTTCGTACGGCGTGCGAAAATCCATCGGAGTGCCGGCCACAGGTTCGGGGTTGCCGTAAGGGATTGCCGTTTCGTCGGTCGGGAGGTACGTGTCGGCATTGATGGTCAGCAGATGATCGCCGATGTAAGGATCGCCCGCTCCCGAAAGGTTGAAATACGAATGATTGGTCAGATTGACGATCGTCGGCTTATCGGTGTGCGCTTCATAATCGATGTGTACCGCATTGTCGTCGGTCAACCGATAAATAATGTTCACGGTAAGCGTTCCGGGATAGCCTTCTTCGCCGTCGGGCGAAACGTAAGTCAACTTCACGGCTTGGCTGTCCACCTGCACCTCATCCCACACCACGGCATTGAATCCCTTCAGGCCGCCGTGCAGGTTGTTGGGGCCGTTGTTCACCGCCAGGGTATACTCCTTGCCGTCGAGCGTGAACTTTCCTTTCGCGATACGGTTGCCCGTGCGGCCGCACACAGCGCCGAAATACGGTTCGGGCGACGACAGATAATCGTCGATGCCCGTGTGCCCCGTCACCACATCGACGAGCGTTCCGTTCTTGTCCCGGACATACAGCGCTACAATCTTTGCGCCGTAGCCCGTCACATACATTTCCAATCCGTTTTTGTTGGTCAATGTGTATAAATCGACCCGGTTTCCGTCAACCGCTTTCCGAAAATTTTCCTTTTTCGGTCTGTCCGGCGTAGATGCGTTATTCATAAAAAGTGCGATTCGGTTACAAAAGTTTTTGCGGATCAACTTCACCCGCTTGAATCTCGAAAATATTGCGTGAAAAACGAAAGTGTTTTCGATGCAAATATATAATTTAATTGATAGATCACGCTATTGCGGAAATACATTTTTTGGTTCTTTAACAATCGTTACCTGTGCAAACACAACAAAAACAGAAGGAAAAGTAAGAATGAAGAATGGGAGGACAACCCTAAAATACCCGATATACACTACTGAA
>JAVBRP010000072.1:0-4224 GCA_031547815.1 Bacteroidales bacterium
AGGACATCTTAAAATGGTGGTTATGGAGGATTTGAAATCGGACACTGTCACTGAATTGGTGGAACAAAATATATCCGATCAAGCAATGATTGACTCGGATGATTCTACTTCATATACCAACCTGACGGATGTTGTAAAAGAACACAATCCCAAGGTGGTGGCAAAAAAAGATATCAACAAGATGCTACCGTGGGTTCATATTGCCATCAGCAATGCCAAACGGATGTTATTGGATGTTTATCATCACATCGGCCCGCAATATCTGCAAAGTTACCTCAACGAGTTTTGCTACAAGTTCAATCGACGATACTTTGGCGAAAACCTATTTGACAGACTGCTTGTAGCCTGTGTTTCTTACAAAAATGAGTCTAGGTATAATATCCGATGATCATATAAAACATTAATATCAGTGAAGTGAATATATTGCAAGTTTTTACTTTAGTTGGTTCCATTTTGGGGATAATTGCCTTTTTTCTGAATTTTTTATCCCCAATTAGCAATTACAATAGAAATAAATGGGAAAAATTAAAAGAAATTATAAATCTCATTGAATTTAAGGAGTATGCAGTTGAAATTGGCCAAGGAAGATTACCCAAAGACTTGCATTATAAAGTTGTCTCTCTC
Source organism: Bacteroidales bacterium (assembly GCA_031547815.1). Lineage (GTDB taxonomy): Bacteria > Bacteroidota > Bacteroidia > Bacteroidales > UBA4181 > JAIRLS01. Next base: position 625 of record JAVBRP010000072.1, read on the forward strand.
ATTTATATAATAAGAAATGAATCAGAAGACATACAGTTTAAATTTATTTTTAAAAATACTCCCCAAAAATTTCTTAATGAATTGTATGAAACATATTATCAAATGTTAGAGAAATTACAAGCTCCTTATTGGGATATACTAGAAAGACCCTCTTTACAAGAAAATTATGATTTGATGATTAATAAAGAATACTTTAACAAAAAAGCTCATTGCATTACAAAGGAATATGATAAGTTATTTGGTGAAAATTTGAATTATGTTGCAGACAAAGCCGATAAGTTATACGAATTATATAAAAGCATTTCAAAAGAATTAAATAAGCTGCCGTTTGAATATTTACGTTTCTGGTAAATAAAATACCATTTTTCCACAGGACTGATCAATAAAAACAAAAACACCCGATTTTACTTTTGGGGTGTAAAATCGGGTGTAATTTTTGCAATTCTTTGACAATCAGAATATTTTGTAGTCCGTAGGGGATTCGAACCCCTATGGCAAGAATGAAAATCTTGAATCCTAACCCTTAGATGAACGGACCATGTTTGTTATGTCAAAGACCTTTTTTAAAAAGGCGGTGCAAAGGTAAAGCTATTTTTTATATCCGCAATACCCGAATGAAAAAAAATGATGTTTTTTTTCAGAAAAAATTCTATTGCATTTTCTTTTCGGGTTTTATGCTTTGCGAGAAAGTACCGGGATTCTTCGCCGGAACCGGTCTTTTTTTATTGTTTTATCGGGCGGAGTGCGTATATTTGCACGGCTTTATTTTTTGATAAAAGCATAAAGTGTTGACACTCGATAATTTCGAAAAGCAAACGGCTTCGGCGATCGTACAACGCGGTCGCAGTTATTATAACGACGGGCTTGTTGCCGATCTCGAGGAAACGGCCGACAATGTTTGGTCGGCCCAAGTATACGGCTCGGACGATTATTCGGTGGAAGTATCTTTGAATGACGAGAACGAAATACGCGGTTTTTCGTGCGATTGTCCATACGACGGCCCCGTGTGCAAGCATGTGGTGGCGGTATGTTATGCCATTCGCGAAGAAAAGGCGAAAGCGTCGAAAATGAAAATCGTCAAGCCGGGCGAAAAACAAAAGAAAAATGCGTTCGAGAATTTATTGGACGCGGTCGGGCTGAACGAATACAAGGACTTTATCCGCAAGCAAGCCTCGCGCGATAAGGATTTTAAGACAAATTTCGAGCTTTTCTTTTCCGAAAAGATGGCCAATCCGGATGTCGAAAAGAAATACGGCGATTTGATTCGAAAGCTCGTCCGCAAGTATTCCGATCACGGATACATCGACTATCGTTCTTCGCGGCGGTTTGCATCCGAAGTCGGAAACCTGCTCGCTCAAGGCAAGGACATGATCGCCAAAGGTAATTTCCGGGATGGGTTTCTGCTGAGCAAGGCCGCCTTGAAAGAACTGATCGAAGCCGTTGAAAGTTGCGACGATTCCGGGGGTGACGTGGGCGGAGCCGTATCCGACACCGTCGGACTGATTGCCCGTGTTGCCGAATCGGACGACGCGGCAACGGCGATAAAGCAGGAAATATTCGATTATCTGCAAACCGAATTGGATCGAGGCCCTTATTTTTCGTACGGCGATTTCGGTTACGAAATGTTTTCCGTGTTCCGCAGTTTGGCCGCGCAACTCGATCAATCCGCCGCGTTTGTCGACTTTATCGACAATCAATGTCGCAAGCTGACGGGGAACTACGACAGATACCGAAAAGAATTTTACCAAAAGCAAAAGATCGGTTTTTATAAAGAAAAAGGTTGGGACGATGCTGCCGAAAAGCTCATCGGGCAAAACATGGACATTGTCGAAATCCGTCAAGCGGAAGTAGCCAAAGCCCTCAACCGGAAGGATTACGCAACGGCCAAACGATTAATTGCCGAAGGCGTCAAGGTTGCCGAAGAAATGGAACATTTCGGTACCGTTTCGCAATGGAAAAAGGAACTGTTGAGCATTGCCGTCGCGGAGAACGACACGGAAACGATACGCCGGTTAGCCCGATATTTCGCTTTCGACTTCGGATTCAATCGAGATTATTACCGGCAATGGAAGCAAACCTATTCCGCAACCGAACAAAGAGATGCGGTGGAAAAGTTGATTGCCGAAAAAATCGACGAGGCGAATCGCAAACAACCGGATGCTCAATATTCATTCATTTTCGGTTCGTCGCAACCGCAATATCTTCGCTACGTCGGCCCGCTCTACATCGAAGAACAGATGTGGGATAGGTTGTTTGCCTTGGTGCAAGCCGATAATCGGTTGAGTACTTTTTTGGAATATCACGAATATTTGGCCAAGCGTTATCCGAAAGAGATGTTGGCGTTGTATATTCCCAAATTCAAGTTTCTCGGCGATAAAGTCGACGGGCGTTCGCAATATGCCGACTTGGCCGCTAAAATGAAAAGGGTGCTGAAAGATATCCCTGAAGCCAAAGAGCCGATAACGGCGCTCGTTCGCGAATTGATAGCCAAGAATCCCCGAAGACCGGCAATGATAGAGGAGTTGAATAAGGTGGTAGGGGTGAAAGACAAAAAATTCAAAGTTGATAAATGATCCTTCCGGATAAGATAGAAACATGGTTGAAAGAGGGCGAATCCGAGCAATTGGAATTCAAAACTTCTTTTAATGCCGAATGTATCGAATCGTTGGTGGCTTTTGCCAATACGAAAGGTGGAAATGTGCTGATTGGCGTCAACGATAACGGAAAAGTAACAGGAATCACATTGGCTAAAGAAAGTTTGTCGCAATGGACAAATGAAATTAAGAGCAAGACGGAACCGACTTTGATTCCGGATGTCGATGCTGTCGACTTTAACGGGAAAAAGATCGTGGTGTTTCGCGTCGACGAATATCCGGTGAAACCTCTTTCGGTTCAAGGGCGATATTATAAGCGGATCGGCAAAACCAACCATTTGATGAGTGCGGCGGAAGTTTCCGATTGTTATCTGAAAGCCATGCAGTATTCGTGGGATTCATACGTATATCCCGAGGCTTCGTTGAATGATTTGGATCATCAACGGATTGAACGATTTTTGAATCGGATCAACGAAAAGGGACGCATATACTTGGAAGGAAGTTCTTTCGATAAATTGCGAAAATTGAATTTGATAAAAGGCGATGCTCCGACTTGCGGCGCCATGTTGCTTTTTGCCAAGAAACCGTTGATGTACGATGTGCATGCAGGGCGTTTGAAAACACCCGACAGGATACTCGATGACAAGATCATTCGCAACACATTGTTCGAAACGGTGGAAGAAACCATGAAATATATCATCGGGCATTTGAAAGTGGCATACGAAATCACCTCGGAAACGGTTCGCGAAACGACGCAACGACGGGAAATATTCGAGTATCCGTTGGATGCTATCCGCGAATTGGTACTTAATGCCGTCATTCATCGGAAATACAACAGTCAGGGAGATATTCAAATCAAAATATTCGATCAAAAAATAACCATCTTCAATCCGGGCGAACTATACGGCAACATTACGGTTGATGATCTGTGGCGTGATGATTATCAGGCATCCGCAAGGAATAAATTGATTGTCGAAGCGTTTTTTCTGACCGGCGATGTCGAAAA
>JAVBRP010000076.1:0-9216 GCA_031547815.1 Bacteroidales bacterium
CCGTGCGCCTGCAACTCGATGGCGTCTTTCTCGAAAATGGGTAACTTACGATCCCAATAATTTTCGAGCGTCACATTGTCCGTCACCAACTGACCGTTGAGGTACACGATCACTTTTTCGCCGATCATCTTGATGTAAAAAGAGTTCCATTCGTTCACCGGATTATCGGCCACCGCCGAAGGTTTGCTCTCATGCTTTTGGTTATTGAACAATCCGCCCGAACCAACCTGCGCGCCTTTGTTGGCTATGTCCCAAATCTGCACTTGGGGCGTGCCGCGCAGGTAAATTCCCGCATCGCCGCCTTTGGTGATACGCCAGTCCACATACATTTCGAAATCGGCGTAATCTTTCGCCGAGCAAAGATTATCGTAGCCTTTGCCTTCGAATACCAGCAAACCGTTTTCTACTTTCCAGTCGCGACGCATGATTTCGTCGGCTTTCGCCTGTTTTTCGGCCAACTGTTTCGGAGTCATTTTTGCGCGGGCAATCGGGTTTTCCACCAAGCCTTTCCAGCCGGTGAGGTCTTTGCCGTTGAACATCGACACGAAACCGCCGTCTTTCGGCAATCCGGCAATATGTTTCAAAATGGCCTGCTTTTGATAATCCGCTTCAGCATCCTTGTTCACGGCCATTGCCTTGTTCAACAATGCGATAACCTCCGGGCCGTAAAATTCGGGATGCGCCAAAGCAATGGCACGAACGGCCTGAACGGCTTCCTGTTGCACAACGTTGTTGCTATCGTCCAAATATTTTCCGACAGTGATCAATCCCACGAAAGTGCCCGTGCGCGCAATTTGCCGCAATATGGTCTGCTTTTGCGCCGGCGTCTTGGCAATATCCAATGCGGCACGAAGCATGATCAGTTTTTGTTCGGGTGCGCTCTTCGATTTCCCTGCTTTTGCAATGTATGCGGTCAACGCCTTGTCGAAATACGGGCCTGACGGATTATCCGCTGCGATCTTGTATAATTGCGGGGTTGCCGAATCGTCGCTCCAGTTGGTCAACGCTTCGAACGCGGCTTCTTTCAGGCTTGCGTTGTTGCTGTTGAATCCTTGGTTCATCACCAAATTCAACGCTTTTTTCCCGCCGATCATAGCCAATACGTTACCGTATGCGCCGGGGTTATTGCTTTTCGCTGCCTGTTCCGTCACTAAATCGGTTTGCCGTTCTTGGTTTTGAGACGACACGGCGGCAAACAACGCCTGTTGCAACGCGGCAATCTCATCTTTGTTCGATGCGGCATTGAGCAGTTGCGCCACCCGCGGAACGTCCTTTTCGGCGACCACCGATGCCAACGCTTTGTCGGCAGCCAAACGTACCGAAGCATCCGTCGAAGACGTTTGCGCAAAGATGGTTCCTGCCTGCGACGCCGCTTGGCGCGATGCCAGAATTTCCATAAACGCTACTTTCGCTTGCGCGGAAGTTTGCGGCACGGCGGCTGCTATTTCGGTTTCCACCGATTCACCGACCGGAACCGTTTTGAGTTCTACCATCGCCGTCGATGTTTTCTTTGTTTCCGATATGATTTTGGTATCTCCAATCTTTCCGATAACACCGTAGCAAAGCGTCAACAATGTATTCTTTCCGGCTGCAACAACTTGTTCATCGCTTGTGTTCATTGCTTTCACGATGGGCGAAACAACATTGAGTCGATGAGAAAATACCCCGTCGTGAGTTTGTCCGGCAACTGCATCCAATTTGCCGGCGGCAACAATGGCTGCCGTGCGCACATTGACGTTGTTGTCGGCAAGGCATTCTTGTACGAACGGCCATGCCGACTCGTCGCCGCGCACACCGAATGCGGCAACGATCTCGGCTTTCGCTTCCGGACGTTTTTCCTTTTTGGCGGCCTTCATCAACGCATCGTACATTTTTTCCGACCGGATGTTTGCCGAATATTTCAACGCCGCTTGTCGATATTGCTTGTTGTCGCTTTTCAAAGCATCGATTACATCGCCGACGGCTTTTTCGCCGGCCGACAACGTAACGAGTTCCAACGCGGCGCTTTTGGCGGCAATTTGCGATGTCTCGGAAGTGGTTTTCAGCATCTTATTGGCCGATTTTGCCACCATATCCGCTTGAGCGGGAAGACTGTTTTTCAGGAACAACACGTACGAACCAAAAAGATCAGCAGGTTCATATTGGTAACTAACGGCTTTGGCAGCATTGGCCAATACTTCTTCCGAAGCGGGATCGGCTATCATAGCCAAACTGTGGAACACGGCCTTGCGGAGTTTCACATCGGCAGTTGCAGCCCATGCCCTGATAGCTTCGTTGGCCGGTTGGTAGCGCATATCGCCGAGAGCTTCCACGAGTGTTATTTGTTGCGCGCCTTTTGCTTTGCCGAGTGCGGTCATCATGGCTTTTCCCGCAGCATCATTGCCAATGCGCACCAATACGCGTGCAGCGGCATCGGCCAAGCGGGCGTTATCCAAGTATTGCGCGGCGGTTCCCACTGATTCGGCTCCGGCCACATATTGCAACTGGATGAACAGGAAATCGCGAATTTCATCCGATTTCGCCTTGGCGATGGCATCGCAAAGCGTTTTGGCAACAAGCGGCTTCCGGCTCGCGTCCTTCGAGGCGTACATGGCCAAACCGCCGATGGCGTAGCGTATCTGCGCGTCGTTTCCGCCGGGGTCGGCCAAGCGGGGAGCAAGGTCGGCAATCGCGTCGCCCAACGCGCTCAATTCGCCCATCAGCCGGTTAAAACTTTCCGTATTGTTTGCCGGCAACAGCATCACAATGTCCGCGATTTTCGTTTCGCGGGTTCTTTGGTCGGTTTGGGCAAACGTCGCCGATAATAACCCGACCGCTAATATGCATGATATGAATATTTTTTTCATTTTCGATTTATCTTAAATGGAACGCGGATGACGCTGATTAAACAGATTTTCACGGATTTTTTTATCGAAAAATCCACTGAATCAACATGATCGGCATTCTTGTTTTATTTATTATTTTTGTTATCGGAACAAGGATGACACTGATTAAACGGATTTTCACTGAAGTAAAAATCCGTGCAAATCTGTCATATCCGCGTCGTCCGCGTTCTATTAGTGAAAATTTTTCGTTTGTGAGACGGCTTTTTACCAAAATTCAAAAGTAACCCCACTTCAATATCGGTTGCTTTCAGATAGTTGATTAACTGATTTTCATGTTCTTCACAAATAGATTCAGCTGCTTTTAATTCTAAAATTACACAATCATTTACAATCATATCTGCAAAAAATTGTCCGACTTTTTTATCGCGATAGTAAACATCTACCGGATATTGTGTCTTGCAATCGAATCCGAAAGAGGACAATTCGTAAAATAAAGCATTTCCATACACTTTTTCCAAAAAGCCATACCCCAATTCATTATAGACATTGTAAAAGGCTCTTAAAATCTTGTCAGTGATTTCCTGATGCAGCAAATCCATAATAAAAATCCGTATAAATCAGTTGAATCCGCGTCATCCGCGTTCTATTATCCAAAAATTATATACTCCACGGCGCCCGCATCGGCTGATTGATTAAAGCGTTGGCTCCGTCGTCGTCGATGAATCGCAGCTTTTCGGGATCGAACTTTAACGAGCGGCCCAAACGGACGGCGATAATGGCCATGTTGACCAACGTGCACGAACGGAAGCCGTTTTGTTCGTTGAGCGCAAAAGTGGTACGGGTGCGCACTGCTTCGGCAAAGTCGGTCATTTGCGGTTCCGGATCGGGGAAAGCGGCCAACTTCTTTTCCAAATCGGGAATATCCGAGCGGAAACCGGGATAAAGTTTTCCCTTGGGGCCTTCGATATAAGCAGCCTTCGTGTCGCGGTTTTCGCCGTCGAGAATGATGCGGCAACCGTCGGCATACACCAATTCCACACGTTTCCAAGTGCCGCAAGCGTCCGAATCCTGCTGTTGTCCGTCAACGATCACTTCCACGGGATTGGTGTCGTCCTTACCGAGAAAATACTGAATCGGGTCCAGATAATGCTGTCCCATATCGCCGAGACCGCCGCCGTCATAATCCCAATATCCGCGGAACGTGCTGTGTGTGCGGTGTTTATTGTAGGGTTTGAAAGGCGCGGGGCCGAGCCAAAAATCGTAATCCAAATCGGCAGGTACAGGTTCGACGGCCAAACCGGTTTTACCCACCCAAAAGAATTTCCAGTCGAAGCCGGTAGTAGCGCTCACGGTTACTTTCAGCGGCCAACCGAGCAACCCGCTTTGAACGAGCTTCTTGATCGGTTTCACGGTAGTTCCCATGCCGTAAAAATTATCTTTGAAGCGGAACCAAGTATTCAGCCGAAAGATGCGCCCGTGGCGCTGTACGGCTTCTTTCACGCGAATCCCCTCTCCTATGGTGCGCGTCATGGGCTTTTCGCACCAAATATCCTTGCCCGCTTCGGCAGCATCGGCAGCCATGATTCCATGCCAGTGCGGCGGGGTGGCGATGTGCACAATGTCTACGGACGGATCCTGCAATATATCGCGATAGTCGTGATACGTTTTGGTTCCCGCCGGACATTGCTTGAGCGCTATTTCGAGCCGGCTTTTATCCACATCGCAAATAGCCGTGAGGCGCGCTCCGGGATATGCGATATGCCCGCGTCCCATGCCGCCCACGCCGATGATGGCTTTGGTCAACTCGTCGCTTGGCGCCAAGTGGCCGGCTCCGCCCAAAACGTGACGCGGAACGACAGTAAAGGCTACGGCTCCCAAAGCTGCCGTTTTCAGGAAGCTGCGCCTGTTTTGATTTGTTTGATTCATGATGAATATTATTTGGTTTTTGATTGATTTTTTTCGAATAAAAATGCAGAGAATGCGATCGGCAGGGTGATTAAAGATTGATCTTTTATTCCGCCGAGAACGAACCTATCAGGTCTCAAAGATATGATAGGTTTATTTGGAAGCAAAGACCTGTCAGGTTTTAGAAACCTAACAGGTCAATTACGTCATCCATGTTTTTTGTCCCGAAAACAGGTAGTGTACGCGACATTTTTCAAAACAAAATTTTTAACTATACGACATTGTTATATAGTCGACAAAAATATCAATTATACCCCAACGGAGCGAATCCGGGACCGCGATCGTCCACTTTCACGGTGCCGTGGTTCGCTTCGTATTTCGACAAATTTTCGCCCAACGCAAGCAATAAGCGTTTGGCGTGTTCGGGTGTCAGGATGATTCGCGATTTGACTTCCGCTTTCGGAATGCCGGGCATGATGCGTACGAAATCCAACACAAATTCCGAAGACGAATGCGAAATGATGGCCAAGTTGGAATAAATGCCTTGCGCAATATCTTCTTTTAACTCGATGTTGATTTGATTCTGATTTTTATTTTGGTCTTGATTTTCCATGATGTTTGGTTTTATGGAAACGCGGTTTTATGGAACGCGGATGACACGGATTGAACGGATTTACACTGAAATAAAACTCTGTGAAAATCAGTCTAATCCGTGTCATCCGCGTTCTGTTATGCGTCTATTCTTGCATATTTGGCGTGACGTTCGATAAATTCGCGGCGCGGCGGCACTTCGTCTCCCATCAGCATCGAGAAAATGCGGTCGGCTTCGGCAGCGCTGTCGATCGTTACTTTGCGCAACGTACGGTTTTGGGGATTCATGGTCGTTTCCCACAACTGTTCGGCGTCCATTTCGCCCAAACCTTTGTAACGCTGGATATGCAGACCGCCCTCTTTTCCTTTACCCAATTCATCGATAGCAGCCAAGCGTTGCTCCTCGTTCCAGCAATATTGTTGCTTGTTGCCTTTCTTGACGAGATAAAGCGGCGGCGTGGCGATGAACAGATGCCCGTTTTGAATCAATGCGGACATGTGGCGGAAAAAGAAAGTCATGATCAGCGTTGCGATGTGGCTTCCGTCCACATCGGCATCGGTCATGATGATCACCTTGTTGTAGCGCAAGCCCGACAAATTCAGCGCCTTGCTGTCCTCTTCGGTGCCGATGGTAACGCCCAGCGCGGTGTAGATATTGCGGATTTCTTCGTTATCCAGAATCTTGTGTTCCATCGCTTTTTCCACATTCAGAATTTTACCGCGCAACGGAAGTATGGCTTGGAAGAACCGATCGCGGCCCTGCTTGGCTGTTCCGCCTGCCGAATCGCCCTCCACGAGATAGATTTCGCATTTTTCGGGGTCTTTGTCGGCGCAGTCGGCCAACTTTCCGGGAAGACCGGCGCCCGACATCACGTTTTTGCGTTGCACCAATTCGCGGGCTTTGCGGGCAGCGTGACGCGCCGTGGCGGCAAGAATCACCTTGTCGACGATCGTTTTGGCATCGCGCGGATTTTCTTCCAAATAGTTGCCCAGCGCTTCGCTCACGGCTTGGTCGACCGCTCCGGTAACGTCCGAGTTTCCGAGTTTTGTTTTGGTTTGCCCTTCAAACTGCGGTTCGGCCACTTTCACGGAAATAATCGCCGTCAATCCTTCGCGGAAGTCGTCGCCGTTGATGTCGAATTTCAGTTTGGAAAGCATACCCGATTTTTCGGCATAGTTTTTCAGCGTACGGGTCAATCCGCGACGAAAACCCGCCAAGTGCGTGCCGCCTTCTATCGTGTTGATATTGTTGACATACGAATGGACGTTCTCGGAGAACGAGGTGTTGTACTGCATGGCTATTTCCACGGGAACACCGCCTTTTTCCGATTCGACATTGATCACTTTTTCGATCAATTTTTCGCGGGTTGCATCTAAATATTTGATGAACTCGATCAATCCTTCTTCCGAATAAAATTCGGATTTGCGGTATCCTTGCGTGATTTTGCCGTTTTCGTCCGTAATATCGACCAATGCGCGTTTGTCGGTCAACGACAGGCGAATGCCTTTATTCAGAAACGCCAATTCGCGCAAGCGGGCTTCCAATATTTCGAAATTGTATTCCAACACTTGAAAAATGGAAGCATCGGGCCGGAAAGTAATGATCGTTCCCGTTTTATCGGTTTCGCCCACCACATGAACATCGTTTGTCGGCTTGCCGATGGAATATTCCTGTACGTAAATCTTTCCGCCTTTGTGTACTTCCGCCTTGAAATATATGGACAATGCATTCACGCAGGAAACGCCCACGCCGTGCAAGCCGCCCGACACTTTATACGATCCTTTATCGAATTTACCGCCCGCATGCAACACGGTGAGCACCACTTCGAGCGCCGATTTTTTCTCTTTCTCGTGATAATCGACGGGAATACCGCGTCCGTTGTCGATGACGGTGATGGAGCCGTCTTCGTTGATAAATACATCGATATCGGAACAATATCCGGCAAGCGCTTCGTCGATGGAATTGTCTACCACTTCGTACACCAAGTGATGCAAGCCTTTGACACCCACATCGCCGATGTACATTGCCGGACGTTTGCGCACGGCTTCCAAGCCTTCCAAGACTTGGATGTTACTTGCCGAATATTCGTTGTTTTGATTGTTGGTCGGGATATTGTTATCCATTTTTATGATTTATGATTTTAATATTTCAAATTAATTAATTGCAGAAGGCATCTATTTTTTAAATAAATCTATGATTTCAGGTTTGGCAATATTCTTGAAATCAGCAATATTATGCGTAATGAGAATAAGATCATGCACAAGTGATGTTGAGGCAATTGTCGATTAAATACTTCTGTCCCACTCTTGTCTTGCCTTTTGCAGATATTGATGATATTTATCGGACCCTTCGCCGGTCAAAATGCCTTTGAAACGGGCAACATTATTATCGGGAATGGATGTTTCATCCTTTACTTCGTCGGAAGTATAGAGCAAATTTTCCACCTTTTTCCCAATATAATTACCGGAAATCGATAAACAAATCGTATTTTCACGAGGTGTAATAACGGTTCGTATCATGACATTGGTTAATTATTATTTTGAAGTGCAAAATTATTATTTAAAGATATTTGACGGCGTCGGTTCCCCTAATTTTTCTTTCGGCGCCGGAAATTCATTGATTATCGGAAATAAGCCGTTTTATTTCTTTCTCGGGAATACCCGTCATTTCGGATATCCGGGATATGTCCATGCCGGAAGATGACAAGTTTTGAATAATTGTTCCGATTACTTTTTCACCTTTTTTCATCCCGATCTCCTCCCCCTTTTTAATTCCTCTCTTTTCTCCGATTTCTTCGCCTTTCTTTATTCCTCTCTTCTCTCCGATTTCTTTCCCCTTTTTTATCCCTCTCTTTTCTCCGATTTCTTCACCTTCGATCAGCGCAGTTTTTATCTCGCTTTCGCGAATTCGCAACCCTTCCACCATGCGGTTATAGCGCTGTTTTTCCGAATCGGTCAGTTTGTCGAATGACAGCACTTCCCGTGCCTTATCGATACCTTGAGCCGTGAAATTCTCACCGATCTTGTTGTTTTTCAGGTAATAAATCCACTCGTCTAAGGTATCTTTGGCTACATCGTTGAACCGCTTTACCTTGATGATGTAATATTCGGGATACAAGTCGCCCGCCACCGTCGAACCGTAGATTTTTCTCTGCGTGGCCGTCAGTTGCAGTTCATCATGCGCATGCAAGCCCGTGAAATTGGTATACCCGTGATATACGTAATCGTCTCCCGTTCCGAGATCGAAGTAGACGATATTGATCGAATAGACCTTACGGACTTCCGAATAAGGGTCGCCCTTCCGAATATGCTCCGTCACGGCGCGGCTCACTCCGTACAACATGCGTTGAAAATAATCGGCTTCGCTGTCGTATTGAAGTTCGATAATTACCAACTCCTTGTCGTCGGCTTCTACCAATATGTCCGCTTTGTTGAACTTGTCCTCTTCGCTTTCTTTATTGGTCTCGCTTTCCAAGATTTGTTTGATGACGATTTTGCGACGAAGCAATTCGCTCAAAAAACCTTCCAGCACCTCGAAATTGGCTTTATTGCGAAGCAAACGTTTCATTGCCCAATCGAATGAAACCATGCTGCGTGTTTCTATTTTTTTTTCCATTATCGAACTCACTGATACATCACAAAAATAATATTTTGTTATCTGCAAATATAACAAAAATCTTCGTCAAAAAAGAATTGTTTTGAGATAAAAAATTCGATTGATGTATCAACTTACACCGAGCACAATATTGGCATCGATGTCCAGCTTTCGGCTGATCTCTCTTGCTACCTTCAGCGTCGGCTCGCTCTTTCCCGAAAGGTATTCGCTGACACGGGAAGGGCTGACATGCAACAATTCGGATAGTTTGTATTGCGTCAATCCTTGCTCATACATTCT
>JAVBRP010000232.1:0-5550 GCA_031547815.1 Bacteroidales bacterium
TGACAAAAAGGCGTGACGACATATAAATCGTACAGCCCCGCGTGTTCCTTGATAACGGCGCGGAAAACATCGGGATTGCAATGATGAAAATACAAATCGACGCCGATTTGCCCGGCATCCGAACCGGATATTATTTCGTGATACAGAACTTCGTGGTACGAATCGAAAGAAGTCAGAAACAACATCACATTCAACCGACGGGAGGTGCCTTCGTTTTTCACGAAATAACCGACTCTGCTTTTTGCTTCGACCGCGCCGCGATTTTTCAGCTCGTTCAAAGCCTTTACCGCCGTCATGCGGGCGACATGCGCCTTTGCCATAATTTTGTTGACCGAAGGCAACGCATCACCCGGTTTCAGTTTGTTTTCGGCAATGGCTTGCAGTATTCCGTCGACTATTTTTGCGTGTTTCGATTTACTGTCGCCTTCCGCATCAATATAATCAAAAACGATATTCATGCTGTTCTACTTTTCCCGGACAAAAATAGGGAACTAATTTATTTTTTCATAATGTCTTGGAACAGAAAAATCAAAAGTAGAACAGTTATTTGGAATTATTCTATTTTTTAATGATGTCCGACACAGGCATTTTTTGTTTTATCAATTAATAATGAGCAAGATAAAACCATTCGATTAATTCGGTGATGCTACGATGCAAAAGCATCCCCAATATAACACGCTAATAATATGCATATTATACCTTAAACGCATACGCCGTGTGCGCACACGAAAATTGTAAGCATTATTGTATTGTTTTCGAGCATTTAAGCCTCGAATATTCATAATATCGTGAATAAGTGATGATAAAAACGCTTTTATTTCATAAATTTCTTCTTTACATTTGCCGTTCCAATAAACGGAAAAAGCATCATGGAAAAGCAGGTCGAACACGAAGGAACCGTTGCATCGATTTCGGGCAATACGATGATTGTACGAATCGTTGCGTCGGCGGCGTGTGCCGGTTGCGCAGCCAAAAATCATTGCATGCCGTCCGAAAATCAAGATAAAGATATCCGCATCGAAGGTTTTTCGGGCGATTTCGTTTCCGGAGAGAAGGTAAAAGTTATGATGCAACAATCCTTGGGCTTTCGGGCATTGTTTCTCGGTTACATTCTTCCTTTCTTTGTCGTTTTGATCACTTTATTGGCGACGTATCAATTGACCGGCAACGAATTGGCAAGCGGCTTGGCTTCCTTGCTTATTTTGATACCATATTATGTAACGATAAAATTATTTCATCATAAAATCGAGAAAACTTTCGGATTCACGGTGAAGAAAATTAATTAAAAACTGTTGATTGCATGAACGTTATATTGTTTACGATCATTGTATTGGTAGCTATCGGTGTTGTGTCGGCCGTTATCTTATATTTTGTGGCACAAAAATTCAAAGTATACGAAGATCCGCGCATCGACACGGTTGCCGACGCACTCCCTGCCGCCAATTGCGGCGGATGCGGCTACGCGGGCTGTCGCAATTTTGCCGAAGCGTTGGTCAAAGCCGACGATATTTCGCCGATGTTCTGTCCCGTGGGCGGAAACAAGGTGATGATGACGGTGGCGCAAATATTGGGTAAGGTTGTCGACGCCAAAGACCCGTTGGTGGCGGTGGTTCGGTGCAGCGGCTCGTTCGAGCATCGTCCGCGCACAAACATGTACGACGGAGCTTCGTCGTGCGCCATCCAGCACGCGCTCTACACGGGCGATACCGATTGTCCGTACGGTTGCCTCGGTTGCGGCGATTGCGCCGTATCCTGCAAATTCGATGCGTTGGCGATGAATCCCGAAACGGGACTTCCGGTGGTGAACGACGCCAACTGCACGGCCTGCGGCGCATGCGTGAAGGCTTGTCCGCGCAACATCATCGAATTGCGCCATAAAGACAAGAAAGACCGAAAAATTTTCGTTTCGTGCGTCAACAAGGACAAAGGCGGCATAGCCAAGAAATATTGCGCGGTGGCGTGCATCGGATGTTCCAAATGTTTCAAGGTGTGCGCTTACGACGCCATCAAGATGGAGAACAATCTGGCGTATATCGACTCCAAAGCCTGCAAGATGTGCCGCAAGTGTCCACCCGAATGCCCCACAAACTCCATTCTCGAATTGAAGTTTCCGCCGCGAAAGGTGACGCCGCCGCCCGCTCCCGACAAGGAAACGGCGCCCAAAGAACCGACGGCTCCGGTGGAAGCGTAAAGACGGCTGCTTATGATATTTTAAGTATTTTTGTAAAAAAAGAAATATGAAATCAAAACAAGGAAAGATAATGTCGCCGGAAGAAGTAATACAGGAATACAAGTTTAAACCAAAAACCAAAGAAGAGGCGTTGGATTTTTTGTATCGGGCAGGGATTGTGACAAAAAAAGGGAATTACCGGAGAATATATCGCTCTGCTAAATCAAAAACAGAATAAGACAATGTATTCGCGTCGCCCAACATTTGTTGCAGGATTTCATGGTTGCGATCTTTCAATAAGAGATAAGGTTGTGATGGATCAACTCATCTTAAAAATGAGTGAAAAAGACTACGACTGGTTGGGGCACGGAATCTATTTCTGGGAAAATAACGAAGAGAGAGCCTCCCTATTCGCCCAAGAACAAGTTATCCGCAATAAGATTGATACTCCCGCAGTACTCGGCGCTTTTATCGATTTAGGCAATTGCTTGGATTTATTGGACTCAAAATATCTTCATTTACTTAAAGATGTAGGATATAATGAATTAATAAAATACACCGAAAGGTTGGAACTACCAATGTTGAGAAACAGAAGCACCGGAACATCGGAAGATATGCTTCTGCGAAAATTAGATTGCGCCGTAATTGAATCTCTTCACGGATATTATGAGGAAAAAGGACTTCAACCTTTCGATTCTGTTCGCGGCGTATTTTGGGAAGGCGGTGATTTGTATCCCGGCGCCGGCATGAAAGAAAAAAATCATATCCAAATCTGTATCAGAAATATTGATTGTATCAAGGGATTTTTCATCCCGCGAAAGCTATCAGCATAAAAATAAAGTGATATTCAATCGAAAATCAAAAATGTTAAAGACATTTCCAAAAGGAGGCGTACATCCGCCCGAGAATAAGTTGAGCGCGGGAAAACCCGTCGAAACGCTGCCGCTTCCCGAAACGGTGATTATTCCGTTGTCGCAACACATCGGCGCGCCGGCCGGCGTTAAAGTGAAAGTCGGCGATAAGGTGAAAACGGGCCAAATAATTGCCGAAAGCACAGGCTTTGTGTCGGCCAACGTTCATTCGTCGGTGTCGGGTACGGTCAAGAAAACGGATTCATTCCTCGATGCATCGGGATACAAGCGCCCGGCGGTGCAAATAGCCGTTGAAGGCGACGAATGGGAAGAAGGTATCGATACGTCCGACACGTTGAACACCGAAATCGCGGACACAGTCGAAGAAATCGTTCGCAAGATCACCGCGGCGGGCATCGTGGGCTTGGGCGGAGCCACCTTTCCGGCGCATGTCAAACTGTCCGTCCCGCCGGGCAAAAAAGCCGAAATGATCGTCATCAACGGCGTGGAATGCGAGCCTTATCTGACTTGCGACCATCGCCTGATGCTCGAAAAAGGCCCCGAAATCATCACGGGCATCCGCATCCTGATGAAAGCGTTGAATGTGGACAAAGCCATCGCGGGCGTGGAGAACAACAAGCCCGATGCCGTTGCCAATCTGCAAAAACATGCGACAGCCCATAAAGGTATCGAAATTTGCGCGCTGAAAGTGAAATATCCGCAAGGCGGCGAAAAACAATTGATTAAAGCCGTCACCGGCCGCGAAGTGCCTTCGGGCAAGATTCCCGTGGACGTGGGCGTGGTACCGTTCAACATAGCCACGGTTTTTGCCGTGTACGAAGCGGTGCAGAAAAACAAGCCGTTGGTGGAACGTTTGGTCACCGTTACCGGAAAAGGATTGGCGCGCCCGTCGAACTTTAAAGTGCGTATCGGCACGTCGGTGAACAACTTGATCGAAGCGGCGGGCGGCATGCCCGAAACCGTCGGGAAAATTATCAGCGGTGGCCCGATGATGGGCAAAGCCGTGGGTGTTACCGATTTTCCGACCACCAAAGGCTGTTCGGGCATTCTGTTGATCGACGAAAAAGAGGCCAAACGCAAACCTACCCGTGCATGTATCCGTTGCGCCAAGTGCGTGGCCGTTTGTCCGATGGGTTTGGAGCCGTTCCTGTTGATGCCGATGGCCGAACAACAATTGTTCGATCGCGCCGAAGAGGAACGCGTGACCGATTGCATCGAATGCGGTTCGTGCAGCTATACTTGTCCGTCAACCCGCCCGTTGTTGGATTACATCCGATTAGGCAAAACAACGGTACTGAAAAATATCAGAGCGAGGGCAACGGCGAAATAATTTTGCCCGTAATTCATTTTTTATGTTCCATTATTAGTTAACTTTGTGGTATGAAAAATGTCAGGGAAATCAAATTCTATCGACACCATTTTCATGATTTTTTTAATGAATTATCTGAAAAAGTAAAGAGCAAAATTGATTATGTGTTATTCGTTATCACGGTAGCAGAACACATCCCCGTCAAATTTTTCAAACATGTAGAAGGTACTGAAGGACTTTATGAAATACGCGTTGAATACGAAAGTAATACCTATCGCATTTTTTGTTGTTTCGATGACAGAAAGCTGATCATTTTATTCAACGGATTTCAAAAAAAGACTCAAAGGACACCCCAAAAGGAAATTGATAAAGCGCTGGAAATAAAAAGAATGTATTTTAACGATAAACGTCATGAAAAAACAAAATAAATCCCTGACAACGTTTGAAGAACATCTGGAAGAACGTTACGGCCCTATCGGTTCGGAAAAAAGAACCGACTTTGAAATAAAGGCAAAAGCGTTTGCCATTGGTGAAATTATTAGGGAGGAGCGCCGTTTATCCAAATTGACGCAACAACAATTAGCCGATAAAACGGGTACCAAGAAAAGTTTCATTTCCCGAATCGAAAACGGGCACAGCGATATTCAATTATCTACATTATATCGGTTGGTAGAAATAGGCTTGGGTAAGAGAATTTCTTTTACGGTAAGTTAAGAAAATGTAATGAAAAGGCTATCGCATGGTAATTCGAATTTTGCAATGATGAAAATATCGTTTGCGGTAGTGCTTTTACTATTTTGTATTCGAGCAAACGCTCAAGACTTTGAATTGGTGCCTTACCGAACGGGTAACAAATGGGGATTTTCCGACAAGGAGGGCGTTATCAAAATCGCTCCGAAGTACGATCGTGTTCGACCGTTCAACAACGGCTTTTCGGCTTTCGAAACCAACGGCAAGTGGGGTTTTATCGATATTTCGGGAAAAGAAACGACGGCGGCGATATTCGATTCGGTAGGCGATTATTTTCGAGGTTATTTCGTATACGATAAGGTCAATCAAGAATCGACGGTGAAAACGGGAATTGCGGTATACAAGAACGGAACCGAACGTTTCGTTAACGGCGAAGGTGCTGATCTTCTCGGCGAAAACGACGTAATCAGTAAACTTGAAATCGTCGACGATAATTTTGGAGCGGCCGA
>JAVBRP010000281.1:0-3140 GCA_031547815.1 Bacteroidales bacterium
TACCGGTTTTTCAGGTCGATTGACGCTCCAAGCGCTTCTGTTGTTCGTCACCCTTGGCGGCATGGCGTTTTGCGTCGCCACCGGCCGTTGGTACGGACTGTTGCTTTTGCCGTTGATCATTTACCAATGTCTGCGGTTGATCAGTCTGAACAAAAAAATCATATCCGAATTCGAGCAATTGACCGAAACCATTCGCTATCGCGATTTCTCGCGCCGGTTCGACACAAAGCACGGCCCCGCATACATTCGAAATCTTCATGAAAAATTCAACGAAATATGCGATACCGGCACGGCCGTCAATCTCGAAAAAGAAATGCAGTACCAATACCTGCAAAAAATCCTCGAATTGGTCGATACCGGAATCCTTTCGTACCGCAGCAGTTCCGGCGAAGTGCTTTGGATGAACCGTTCGCTCAAAAACCTGTTGGGAATCCCCGCGTTGAAAAACTTCAATGCATTGCGGCAACGCAACAAATCGCTGTTCGAGAATCTGCAATCGATCGGCAACGAACGAAGCACCATCATTCCCGTAGTAACGGAAAATAATATGAGCAAGGTTTTGGTGGCGGCGGGTACGTTTTACATGAACAACACCGAATATCGGCTGCTTGCTTTCCAAAATGTGAACGAAGCGTTGGACGAAGCCGAATCGAAAGCTTGGCAACGCCTGCTGAACGTGATGACGCACGAAATCATGAACTCCGTGGCACCCATTTCGTCGTTGGCCGGAACGCTCAAAAACCTTTTGGCGAAAACCAAAGATCGGCGTGCCGATGCAGACAACATCGAAGAAGACATCGAATTGGGCATCGACACCATCATGCGGCGAAGCGAAGGACTGCTTTCGTTTGCCGAAACCTATCGCAACCTGAGCAAAATAACCGAACTCAATATTTCCAAAGTGCATATCGGCAGCCTGTTCGAACATATTTCCCAACTGATGTCGCCTTCGCTGTTGCAGAAAAACATCGAACCGGAAGTGATATTGAAAGAACCGTTAATGACCATCGAAGCCGACGCATCGCTTGTGGAACAGATTTTGATCAACCTGATCGTGAACGCCGTCGAAGCGGTAAAGGAAAAGCCGGAACCGCGTATTGTTCTGTCGGCAGCAATGACCGGCGGAAATCGACCCGTAATCAAAGTGATCGACAACGGTATCGGCATCTCCGACGAAATTGCCGACAAAATATTCATTCCGTTTTTCAGCACCCGCAAAAACGGCAACGGCATCGGACTGAGCCTCTGCAAACAAATTATGATGTTGCACCGCGGCAGCATACAAATGCAAACGGTAGTCGGCGAAGGAACCTGTTTCAGTTTGGTGTTTTAGAAATTCATATCTTTGGCAGGTAAAATTCAATAAATGAGATTGGAATGCAAAAAATAGAAATAACCGGATATAAATCGATCAAAAATCTGTCCCTGTCGTTGCGTCCCGTCAATATATTCATCGGCGCAAACGGCAGCGGCAAAAGCAATTTTCTTTCATTTTTCGATTTTCTGAAACAAATATATCGGCAAAATCTGCAAGAATATATTGCTCTTAAAGGCATTGATTCATTTTTGCATAAAGGAGACAAGATTACGAATGAAATATCCGGACATTTGTTTTTTGGCGAAACGAACGCATATTCTTTTACCGTAAAAAAGGGGGATTCGGGATTTATTTTTACGAAAGAAGAGGTGCGAAACATCGAAAACTCCGACAATCTGTTCGAAATAACATCTTTTGGTAATGAATCGACTCTGCGCGACCAAACAGTTCGAAGCATCGATTACATCAAGAATTATTTGAATCGACCGGCCAAATACCATTTTCACGATACCGGCGAAAATTCACCGTTCAACAAAGAGTCGAATATCGAAAACGATAAGTTTTACCTTTACGAAAAAGGAAATAACGTGGCGTCTTTTCTGTATAACATTCATCAAAATAATAAAGTGGCTTACAATTTTATTGTGAAAACAATCCGGTCAGTAGCGCCTTATTTTTTTGATTTCGTTTTCAAGCCCGAAGCGAACGGAAACATTAAATTGAGGTGGCAAAGCAGATACGGTTCCACCATTTACGGCGTAAATGATTTGTCCGACGGCACTCTCCGGTTTATTGCTCTTACGACGCTTTTCATGCAGCCCGAATTGCCCGAAACAATTATTATTGACGAACCCGAATTGGGTCTGCATCCAACGACAGTTGCAAAATTAGCGGGGCTTATTAAGT
Organism: Bacteroidales bacterium; assembly: GCA_031547815.1. Taxonomy (GTDB): domain Bacteria; phylum Bacteroidota; class Bacteroidia; order Bacteroidales; family UBA4181; genus JAIRLS01. Next base: position 2,225 of record JAVBRP010000281.1, read on the forward strand.
CGGCGGCATTAAAGAATTGTCAAATTATCCTTGCCACACAATCCACCGACCTAATCGGTCATTTTGATGCCGAGGATATTGTAACCGTTGACCAAATAAACGGCGAAAGCATTTTTAAACGATTAAATTCAAGCGAATTACAACAATGGTTAGATGATTATACCATAGACGATTTGTGGAAACGAAATATTATTCATACGGGTCAACCGAATTATGCATAACGTTTATGAAAAGAATCATTATTGTTTGCGAAGGTATAACGGAGCAAACTTTTTGTGCAACAACTTTGCAAAAACACTTTCAAGCAAAGGGAATATATATTCAGGCGCCATTGATCAAACATTCAAAAGGCGGAATCGTAAAATGGCCCGTTTTGAAACATCAAATCGAAATGCATTTAAAAACAGATGTTTCGGCTGTTGTTACGACATTTATCGATTACTATGGGTTGTACTCGAAACATGATTTTCCGGGATGGAGCGAAGCCGGGAAAATTCAAGATACGAATTCACGGGTCGATTATTTGGTGAAAAAAATGTTTGATGATGTAGATAAGAGTCTGCGTTACAGGTTTATTCCGTATCTGCAATTACATGAGTTTGAAGGTCTGTTATTTACTGACATAAAGGTTATTTATGATCAAATACCCGTCTATGATATCGTTGGAAAAGAGGAATTGGAACAAACATTTCGCGATTACGATAATCCGGAAATGATTAACGACAACAGAGAAACTTCTCCGTCGCATCGACTTAAAAGAATCATAAGAGGTTATAACAAAGTTGTTTATGGCGATATTTTGACGGATGCTGTCGGATTGCCTCGAATCAGAAGCAAATCACCTCGTTTTAATCGTTGGATTGCCGATTTAGAAAAAATTTAATGAGAAAGCAGATCGAAAAAGCCCCGGATAATA
>JAVBRP010000268.1:0-5028 GCA_031547815.1 Bacteroidales bacterium
GCTTTTTGCATCAGCGCTTCGGCTTCTTTTGCGTTTGTCGACAACATCAACTTGCCTTTACCCGTGTAGCAGAGCGCAAACGGAGGGTCGAGCGACAATCCGCGATCGTAGTAATAAGATGCGGAATCGGCTTTCTTGCAAGCATAAGCTATTTCGCCGAGGTAATAATACGACTCGCCCGAGGGCGGTTGCGCTTTGAAATATTGTTGCGCGGCTCGATACATGCCGGCTTCGAAATAATCTATTCCTTTGTTTGTTTCGCCGGCCTGAGTGTTCGGGATGACCATCATGATGCATCCCAACGACATATAAAATATTTTATTCATTGTGTTTTGGTTTAAAATTTGAATTCGCTCCGAAAACTCGTGTTTACCCCTAAATCCCCTAAAGGGGACTTTCGCAAAGCGCGGTATACCGAGACTCCCCTTTAGGGGTCGGGGGTAAAAACAACGCAAAGGAGACTTTTCGGAGTGGTTTAAAATTTGATGGTAAAAAAAGGGGGATCGAAGAAGAAAAGAATTACGACCATGAAATTGCAGAAACTTCTTCGCTATCCCCCTGTTTTAATTATAATTGATCTCTTACCTGAATCACGCGCACCGGTTGAGTGGCCGGCATGATACCCGATTTGAGAATGATGCGTTGGCCGCGATCGCTTGCCAGGAACGAGGTAAATCCCGAAACAAGCCCGTGACGCGGATCGGTCAGCAGAACATACACATCGCGCCGCAAAGGATATTGCCCGTCGGCCAGATATGCCTGATAGGGCTGAAAACTATTGCTGCGATCGGCAACCGGTTCGCGACTGATGCCCGCGACGCTCACTTTATCCAAAAAGCCCATGCACGTGGTGTCGCGGCGATTGCTCACCCAACCGACGCCGATGATTCCCAATGCTTCGGGGGTGGAAGCCACAAAGTCGACCACTTCGGCATTGGTGAGTTTGCTTTTTACCTGCGGTGAAAATTTCTCGCCTTTGCAAACCGAATCGATCAGAAACCGAACAGTGCTCGACCGGGGATTGTCGAACATCACGCGGATGTCGCCCAAAGTCGATTTCGGATCAAGTTCCTTCCAGCGTGTTACTTTTCCCGTCAATATTTGATGCAGGTTTTGCATGCCGAAAAGCGTATCCTTGTTGCTTTTGTTCACGATTACGGCGATGCCGTCGGTAGCGATTTTTATTTCCTTGGGGAAAAGTTTGCGACTTTCGAACGACGCGCGTTCTTCTTCGGTCAACCCGCGTGTTGCGATCGCCATGCGCACGCTGTCGCGCAAAAGCAGATTGAGCGCATCCACTTCTCCGGTGTATGTCGGCATGATGCCGGCTTGCGGATAAATGCTCTCGAACACGGCGATTTCCGAATCGATGATCGGTTGAAACGACTCGTCTACGGCGATCACTGCGGTTCCGCTTGTCGGCGTGTCGGTCGGTCCCGACTTTCCGGCGCCGCCGCACGAGGTGAACGATACGATTATCGCCGTCAAAAAATAAATAACTGACTTTATCATGGTCTTAATCTTGTGAAAAAATATCGTCCGAACTCGACTGCCGGCGGGCATAATCTTCATGCTCGATCCGGGCAACGATCGAGTCCGTACGATATTAACTTCTTCCGAAAAATTCGCGATACACTCTGAATACGACGTATACCAAAATCAACAGACCGGCTCCGTAACGCCATGCGGGCGAAATATACGCGAAAGCGTCGGTGAACACCAACAGTACGGCCATACCGAGATATACCAATACCATCGATTGTCTGAATAACTTCAAAAGCTTCGGGTCCGCCGGCTTTTTCATACGATATTAATTATGTAACGTGAATTTGATGGGAACGGTGTATTGCACAAACACGGGCTTTCCGTTTTGCCGGCCCGGTTTCCACGAAGGCATTTTCGTGATGACGCGCATCGCTTCTTCTTCGCAAGCCTTGTCGAACCCGCGAAGAACCTTCGCTCTTGTGATGGTGCCGTCGGGGCCCACCACGAATGCGACGAAAACCGTCCCCGAGATGCCGTTTTCCTGAGCAACAGCCGGATAAACCACATTCTTGTTCAGGTACTTTCTCATCTCGTCCTCACCGCCGGGGAATTCGGGCATTTGTTCCACGAAAGTGTAAGGCTTCTCGCCGCTCGATTCTTCGACGATTTCCTTGCGTTCTTCCAGTTCAGCGATGTCAAGCCCCGCTTCCTCGTCGGTGCCTTGAACGTCCTTCACCGAAATGCTCAGATTCGTTTCGTTCAATTGTTCTTGGGTCTTGATTTCGTCCTCTTCCTTCACTTCCTCGTCCTTTTTAATGACGGGCGGAGTGAACTTGATGGTGCTTTTGAGCGGTGGAGGCGGAGGAGTGAAATTTTTCATCACTTCTTCCTTCGGTTTTGCCGCTTCCACTTCGAGATTGGCCAGCGACGTTACTTCCGTCATCATTTCCTTTTTCTTGGGAATCACCGATTCGATAATGGTAGGAAGTACAAGCGCAAAGACACTTACGGCAATAACCACCACGAAAGCTGTCAAATGCCTGCGGCCCGACAACTTGCGCATCTCGTACGCCCCGTATTCTCTGTTTTTGTCTGCGAATACGACATCGCACCACGCTTGCGTATATAAATCTATTTTACTTGCCATTGCTATTGGTTTTGGATGTCCTTGGGGTGTAATTTATGATATACCAATGCGGTGTCGTAAGGCGTGATGTCCACGATGGCGTATTTGCCGATGTTGCAAATCTGCATCTCGTCCAACACATCCACCAAGTTTTTATACGACGACTTATCGGAAGCTTTGATCATCACCACCGGCGCAGCTTTGTCTTCTTTGGCTTCCGCAGCCAATTTCTTGAACTCGTCGTCGGTGATCTTCTTATCCGTCCTGTCTTTCTTCAGTTCGATAACCTTCCGCACCACATCGCTGTTGCGTTGCAACAACATGCTGCGAACGCCCGCCGGCGAGAAATCGGTTTCGACTATTTCCGGCGGATTCGCCGCGTCGGGAAGCCCGAAATAATAGAAAACCTTATCGTCGCTGTTGAGTATCACGGTAACGGCCGTCGATGCCTTTACCTTATTCTGCTCCTCTTCGGTTACTTTATCCCTCGAAGGCATGCTGATCTCCATCGTTTGTGGTTTCAGCATCGAAGTGGTAAGCATGAAAAAAGTGATCAGCAAGAAACCCAAGTCAACCATCGGGGTAAAGTCTACCCGCGTCGGTTTCTTTTTCTGTTTTCCTTCGCCGCCTTTTCCTTCGGTATTTACTTCAGCCATAATTCTTTAATATTTTTGATTTTAATTTTTTGATTTTTGATTACCTTTTAGACCTCTCCCCCATCCCCTCTCCACAGGAGAGGGGGTGACGCGCTTCACAACGTAATCGTGGACAGCGCAAGGGCTCCCTCTCCTGTGGAGAGGGCGGGGGGAGAGGTTTGGCATTATCAAAAATTGTTCTCGGGAACAGCTTCAAGCGAAGTGATCAGGTTGAACCTGTTTTCACGCAATTCCTGGAGCGTATTCATCACGTTCTTGATCTGCGGGTAGTGCGTCGCTTGGTCGGCCTTGATGGCGATTACCAGCGACTTGTTTTGCTTGCGCGAAAACCTTACCCATTCGCGGAACTGATTGTTCAGGCTGTCTGTCGGGATACCGAGCGCGTTTTCTTTCATTTCGCGTCGGTCGGACGACAGCGCCAGATAAGCCTTCATCTTTTCCATCGGCACGCCGAAAGAAGGTATCAGGCTGAAATCTTTCAGTTCTTTGTCGGTGAAAGTTTGGTTATACTCTTCACCCATCATTTTCAACACGGCAATCCTGTCGTCCTGTTTATCGAGACCGAAAAACACTTTACCGTCCTTATCCACAAGCACCTGCATCAGGTTTGTTTCAGGTATTTTGATTTCCGATACCGACGACGGCGTAACCACTTGCACCGCCTCTTTCTTGGTAAAATTGGAGGTAAGCATGAAGAAGGTCAACAACAGGAAAGTCATATCGCACATGGCCGTCATGTCGATCCACGTGCTTTTTCGTTTCATTTTAACCCTTGGCATGATCAAATATTTTTATTTGATTCAATAAATGATTCATCTCGGTTATACCGATCAATGCGTTGTCGAATAGGTTTGCACGATGGTGTATCCCACCTCGTCGATACTGTATGTGATCTTGTCTATTTGCGTGGTGAAAACATTGTAACTGATCATGGCGACGGCAGCCGTACCGATACCCAAAGCGGTATTGATCAACGCTTCCGAAATACCGTTGGCCAGAGCTACCGAGTCGGGAGCGCCCGCATTGGCAAGTGCGGCAAAAGCGCGGATCATCCCCAGCACCGTTCCCAGCAAACCGATCAACGTACCCAGCGAAGTGAGCGTAGCCAGCATGGGCAGGTTCTGTTCCATAGCCGGCATCTCCAGCGAAGTGGCTTCTTCCACGCCTTGTTGCAGATATACCAGCTTTTGATCTTTACTTAATGCGTCGTCTTTTTCCAACTCTTGATATTTCAACAAGCATTGATTCACGACATTGGCTACCGAACCTTTTTGGCGGTTGCATTCGGCCAATGCGCCGTTAATATCTTGAGATTCCAAATATGTTTTGATCTTGCTTACAAACCCGACCACCTGCCCTTTGCCTTTGGCTCTGCTGATGGTGATCAAGCGTTCGACGGAAAAGGTCAATGCGATAAGTAACAATGACATCAGCACGGGCACCACGATTCCGCCTTTGTACACAACGCCGAAATAATTGCCCGGTATCGGTTGGTTTTCGTTACTTCCGCCTTGAAAATTCGATCCGTCGCCGAAGATTTTGAAGAAAATGAGAAACCCGACGACCAATGCCAAGGGTACAACCAATGCCGAAAAAATACTTTTAAAATTTAATGCTTTCATGATAATTCTTTTTTTAATGATAATTTGTTTATTTGTTTTGATTGAGGGTCATGCAGGGGCGCAGCTCACGCAAGCCGGTTTTTCCGACACGACCGGATTTTTGGTTTCGATTACTGCTTAACGGGTTAGCGGTCTTCCG
>JAVBRP010000048.1:0-10544 GCA_031547815.1 Bacteroidales bacterium
ATTCGGTAAAAGCGTGAAAAACACCGGTATCTGTATCATATTGGCATTGTCGGCGGCGGCCTGCTTTTTGGCCGTGCTCTATGTCGGCAACGTTCGCATTCCTTTGCGGGATATTGTCGGGATATTGTTCACGGGCGAAAACATTGCCGAAGACCGGATCACCATCATTCGCGAATTTCGTTTGCCGAAAGCCTTCACGGCAGTGTTGGCGGGAATTGCTTTAGGAGTGAGCGGCTTGCAGATGCAAACCGTATTTCGCAATCCTTTGGCGGGGCCGTATGTTTTGGGGATCAGCGCCGGAGCAAGCCTCGGCGTGGCCGTCATGATCATGGGTTTGTCGGGCGCCGCAACAAGCGTTATTTCGGGTGCGCTCGGCAATTGGATGATCGTTCTTGCGGCGTTTCTGGGCGCGTCGGGCGTGCTGTTTCTGATCTTTTCGGTGTCGTTGCGCATCAACGACATCATGACCATACTGATCCTGGGCATGATGTTCGGGAGCATCACTTCTTCGTTCATCAACGTACTGCAATATTTCAGCAACGAAAGTTCATTGAAATCCTTTACAGTGTGGACGATGGGCAGCCTCAACGGAGTGACGGCGTCGCAGTTGAAAGTGCTGGCGCCTTGCGTGGCGGCGGGATTGCTTGTTTCGTTGTTTTCCGTCAAGGCGTTGAATGCATTGTTGCTGGGCGAGAATTACGCCCGCAGCCTCGGCGTGAATGTCGTTGCGTCGCGGTTAATGATTTTTTTCAGCACGGGCATTTTGTCCGGGAGCGTCACGGCGTTTTGCGGCCCCATCGGCTTCATCGGCATTGCGGTGCCTCACATTTGCCGGATGCTTTTCCGCACAGCCGATCAGCGCGTACTGCTTCTTGCGTGCACCCTGACGGGAGCGCTCGTGATGTTGATCAGCGATCTTATTTCGTTGCTTCCCGGCAACGGCGTCATACTGCCCGTCAACTCGGTTACCGCTTTTATCGGTATCCCCGTCATTATTTGGATCATCGTCCGCAATCACCGGACGGCTTCTTTGATGTAACCGGCATCCGAAACAAATAGCGGCTTACATTGTTTTTTATTTGGATATGGTTCCATAAATTCAAATAAAAAAATGAGTAAGAAATTAATTCTTTTTTGGGTCGGTGTTGCCTTTGCCGGTTCTGTATACGCGCAAACCCCGCGTATCGATTCGTTGGCGGTGTTTATATTGGACAGGGCTGCGGTGGGCCTTCAAAATTTGACGGCGTGCAGTTTTACGGCTTCGATAACATACGATGTCATGACGACCGATCTCGGTTTGGTGAAACACAGTTACATCGACAAAATAGTGATGCGTTTTCCGGACAAGATGCAGGCCAAAACTACAGGCGACAAGGGCCGCCGGATAATGGTGTACGACGGCGAGAAATTTTGGTCGTATTCGTACGATCGCAACAATTATGCGGAAGCCCGTGCGCCCGAATCCATCATTGCGGCCATTCATACGCTTCACGCCGATTACGGTATCGAATTTCCCGCGGCGGACTTTTTTTATCCCACTTTTACGGACGATATTATCGCCACGGGCGGCAACTTGATATATTTGGGAACTACGCAAGTCGACGGGAAGGAATGTCATCACATTGCCGGGTTGGACCCTAAAGGTACGGGATTCCAGTTTTGGATTGCCGACGAGAGTTTTCTGCCCGCAAAGATGATTCTGGTGTACGGTTCGGAGAAGGGAAGCCCGCAATACGAAGCAACATATACCGATTGGGTGTTGAATCCCGTTCTTTCCGACACGATGTTCGAATTTGTACCGCCGCCTGCGGCCGTTAAAACAAAATTGGCAAAAGCCGCTCAAACAAAGTAATACCGACAATCATGATATCCTGTTCTTCACCTGCCGCACGTTTCGGCTTTCTCATCGCACTGTTCGTTGCATGTTCGCAATTCGCGGAAGCGCAACGTTATTATCATCCCGCTCCTGCGGCAAAACGAACAACGACGACGGTCACGCATACGACCACCACTACTCGCGGTTATTACCCGCCGCGACCTGTTCCGCGACCCGTTCCCGTTCCGCGACCCGTTCCTGTTCCCGTCCCTCGTCCGGTGCCTGTTCCCGTCCCGGCGCCCTACCATCCGTATCATCCGTACTACTATCATCCGTATGTGCCGTATTATTGGGGGCCGGCTTGGCATCCCGTCGGTTTTATGATTGCTGCGTTGACAACCGCTGCCGTTGTCATTTCGGTCGAAAACCAAAAATATCATTATGACGAAGGAGTATATTACGTTCAGGCGTCGGGCGGATACAAAGCGGTTCCCGCGCCCGTCGGTGCCGTCATAAGCTCCCTGCCTTCAGGATACACCACGGTGGTGGTCAATTCGGCAACGTATTATTACTACGGAGGCGCTTATTACGTCGGTTCGGGCACCTCATACAAGGTAGTTGCGCCGCCGACGGGAGCGGTTGTTACCCAACTTCCCGACGGAGCAAAGGAAACAACCGTCAACGGCCAGAAGTACATCGAATACAACGGCACCTATTATCAGCCGATTTCGCAAAGCGGAAAGGATGCCTACGAAGTGGTGGTGATCCAAAAATAACGGCGCGCCGCACAGGCATCTCCGGGATTTGATCCGGATTCGACAAAGATATAATCCGTGCACGTACATGATTTTGATTATGTGCGTACACGGATTTTTATTGAAATGGTGAATGAATTCTGCATAGCGTGCGCAAAATGAACCCGGCATTTATTTCAAAAATTGTTTTATCCGAAATATTTACCGTAAATTTGCATTATCGAAATGCAGATTACGGTAATTTGCATTTCGATATTTAAACCGACAGATATGAAATTTTACGATAGGGAAAAGGAACTCGGTATTTTGAGCGACATAAAAGATTTGTCGGCTTCGGGCGGCCAAATGACGGTAATGGTTGGCCGAAGACGTATCGGCAAAACGCAATTGCTGCTGAGAAGCACCGAACGGCAGCCGACGCTTTACTTTTTTGTTTCGCGAAAAGCGGAAAATATGCTGTGCCGGGATTTTACGGAAGAAGCTCAAGTGCAATTGAACATACCGATCGGCGAATATTCGTCGTTCGGGAAACTGTTCGAACACCTGATGCTTGTGTCTAAGGAAAAACAGTTTAATTTGATTATTGATGAATTTCAGGAATTCAATCACATCAATCCTTCCGTGTTCGGAGAGATGCAGAAATACTGGGACATTCACAAGCATACAAGCAAAATGAACTTGCTGATAAGCGGTTCGATTTATTCATTGATGCACCGGATATTCGAAAACAGGAAAGAACCGTTGTTTAGCCGTGCGGGTCAAATCATTACTTTAAAACCGTTCACGGTCTCCGTTTTAAAAGAGATTCTTGCCGATTTTAACTCCGACTGTACGCCCGAAGACCTGTTGGCGCTTTATTCTTTCACGGGAGGAGTGGCGTGGTATGTGGAGTTGTTCATGAAGCATAAAGCCTTTACGTGCAGCAAGATGATCGAAATGTTGTGTAAAGAAAATTCACCGTTTTTGAATGAAGGTAAAAACTTGCTGATCGAAGAATTCGGAAAGGAGTATACGATTTACTTTTCGATATTGGAGTGCATCGCCCGCGGTTTAACTTCGCGAGGCGATATCGAAAGTTATTTGGGTGGTGTGGAAATCGGCGGATATTTGGCGCGTCTGGAAAAAGATTTTTCGGTGATTGCGCAACGACGCCCCATTTATGCCCGTCCTGCGTCAAAACAGGTGCGATATGCGATCAATGATAATTTTCTTGCATTTTGGTTCCGTTTCATTTACAAATACCAGAATTTCATCCAATCGGGCAGTTTCGGCTTGTTCGAAAAAGTGGTAAGAAGGGATTACCCGACATTCTCGGGGATGATGCTGGAACGCTACTTTAAGGACAAATACGTTGAAACCGGGCTGTACACCGATTTGGGCGGATTTTGGGACAGGAAAGGCGAAAATGAAATAGACCTTATAGCCGCCAACGAATTGGACAAAACCATAGAATTCTGTGAAATAAAACGCAATGCTTCACGAATTGACATCAAAGCGTTGGAAGCCAAAAGCGCCCTGTTTATGCAGGCGCATCCGCAATGCAAAGATTACCGCCCGACTTGCCGCGGGCTTTCGCCGGATGATATGTAACCGCCGGAGGAAGGTAAGTGATGCATACAACATTCCCGCGAGAAGCACGACACCCTCAAAACGCTTCGTTAAAATTGAAGTAAAAGCCCATTGTGTTTTTTCCCACACCCCAGTCGAGGCGCAGATTCATACGGGGCTGAACTTCCAGGCGGTATCCGAGCCCCCCGTTGGGCAGCCAATTCTTGAAATTCCAATCGGGAGCGATAGACCCTGTCGCCACCCATGCCACCAAGCCGCTTTTGCTGCGTTTCCCGCCGCGCCGATAGAACGTATGCCGATATTCCGCGATACCGAAAACCATGTTGTTGTCGCGATATTGCCCCCAACGATAGCCGCGAAGATCGAAAGGCGTACCGAGCTGCGACATTTCGCCGTAAGGCACCTCGCCGTCGGTGAAACGTCCGCGCACCTGCAACGCCAAGGTTTGCCCCGGCTTGTTCACCCGAATGTAGTGGCGCGCATCCACATTATACATTTGATAATTGTTGTTGCCGCCCAAATAATGCCCGTAAATCATGATCTGCGCAAGCAAATACCAGCCCGACCATGCATTGACGGCCACATCGCGTGTATCGATCATAACTTCGGGCCCGAAGCCCATGTTGAACGGATATTGGTTATAGTAGGCATAATTCGGATCGGCAGCTACTTCGGCGCAAGCATCCGAACCTCTGGTAAAATTCAGATCAAGCCCCGCACCCGCAAAATAACCTTTCTTGAATTGCCAGTAAACATGCGGGTTGAACTGAACCCAGGCACGGGTATACTCGGTGGTGGTGTCGCTTTGAGGAATGGTCGCCGCATTGTCGTAGCCGATACCGAAATAATTATCGCCCATATTTTTGAACCAGATATCGGCATTGATCCTCAACTTATCGTGCAGCCAAAAAGTGGTCGGTTTGGCCGAAACAAAAAACGCGCTCAACCCGTCCGATTTGAATCCGACGCCGAGGTTGAACGGCAAGGACGATCGTTGCAGCGTTGTGTCCTTCTTATCGGTACGCCACGACGTGAGCACGCCGCCCGCAACGGTAAAACCGAGTTCGGGCGTGTAGGCGGGGCCTACCAACGGGGTGATGAGGAATTTTCCCTCTTTCACCTTTTCTTCTTTTTTCTGCTTGCGAAGCTCTCTCTTGGAAAGATGTTGCGAATTGTCCTGAGCCGAAACGCACCATCCGAAAAAACAAAGCCCGAAAACTATTAATATTTTTTTGATGATCATAAACTTATGCTTTGCGCGATGAAAGATAATATTCGTCCGGTTTGTCAGATCGGCGGCAATGCGGTTGCATACACTTTTTGATACAACTTCCGCCGAACCTCGTCAAACATTTCATCGAGATCGATGTCGCCGTAAGTCATCAAATGAAGCGGAACGGGATGTTTGTCGACCGAATACGCCGGTTGCAGGTAATCCAGCGGCCAATGACGAAATCCCGCCCGTTCGTAAAACGCAACGCGGCGGCGCGACATTTCGTCTTCCGGCCTTTCGGCTTCGAGCACCACCGGCAACGACTGCTCCGGAAGCCACGATTCGAGAATGTATTGCCCGATTCCCCAACCTCGATACGGTTGCGCAATCGCAAAATGTTCGACAAAGACAAAATGCCCCAAATGCCAAAAAGAGAACAGCCCTACGGGTTTGCCGCTGCGCTCGATGGCACAAAAACGAAAATCGGGATCATCCCGGATCAATTTGATTACCGAATCGAAGTATCTCCGTTCATCCGTCGGGAAAGACGACTCGTATATGTCGCGAAGCGGCAACATTGCGGCGGCTTCCTCGTGGGTAACGATCCGTAAAACGGCGTGTGCATTCATGGCGAATAATATTTGAGGTTTATAATACTAACGTCCGCGAAACAAAAATTGTTCCGAGCAGAACGAATCTTATTGAAAGCGCCAATTCAAATTCAACATAAACTGCGACCGTTGGCCGAAAGTGCCTAACTCGCAACGCAATTGCCAGTGCTTGTTGAATTGATACTGCGCCCCGAAAATCAAGTTCCAGGGGCCGGCAATCTTTTTGTCGAGTTCGTAATGCACCGTAGAAGTCTTCAACTTATCGACACCTTCACCCACAAACGTTTCGAGCGCTTGCTTTTCCAACGGCGACAAATCGGGATCGTTTGCAATCTTGTTATCTATTTTTTCCTTGAGCGCATCGGCCGTTTCATCGCTCATCACTTCCGACATCGCAATATCGCCCTTGGTTTCCGTCCTCAGCGTCTGAAAAAACACGCCGCACCATATCGTCAGACTCCGCTCCGGATGGCGCGGATGTACAAAACTGTGGCCGACGCGCGCATCAAAATTGTAGGCCGGCACGGGCTTTTCCACCGCCTCCAGCCATGCCCACGCCATATTGTTGTCGATGGTCAGAAAAACAGGGCCGATACCGCCGGCAAGCGTAACGCCGAATCCCGCGTTGTTGACCGTAAATCGCTGCGTGGTGGAAAAATTGACCGGTTCGACCAAAGGCACCACCACTTCCGAAGTTCCCGTGCCCACAATCCCGTAAACATTGAGAAAAGGCAGTATCCACAAATCGGGACGAAAAGTAATCACGTTGGTAGTGTTCACAACGTCGCCGTATTGAAGAATATCCGTCAAATCCAACGGTTGCGCATCGTTAAAACCTATGGTGGTGCTCGAAATATCGATGTTCTGCCTCATGTAAAAATAGGTGAGGCTCATCCCGTAAGGCAACGGAATATCATACCCCTTCTTATACGCTTTGCGCGCAAGCAGCGGAAAAATAGGCTTATAGTTCATACTCTTCAAACTGTCGGCATAATGCTTATGGTACGGGTTGATCTGCTTGTCGGCCCCGGTTTGCGCAAACAAATCGCCGCAACAGGAAACTGCCGCAAGAAACACTGCAAACAGCGATTTTAGTAACATTCGGGAAATGTCGGTTGTTTTTTCGGCTTTTCGGATACGGCCGGATATTGAAATTATCATGGATATACTTACTCTTTGGAAAATTAAACAAAAATGATGATTTGAAAAGTACAACAAACAAATCGGCTGAAAGTTTCGTTCGAGAAGCAAAAAAACAGACAATAAATTCAAATTTTGTTGCAGAAATCACTTTTTATGATTTACTTTGTATAGTTGTCAACAGAGGAAACAAAATAAAATCATCAACACTCCGTATTTTGAAAGATATGTTTACTGCCCAAGATTTGAACCAATTTGCAGCCAAAGGCATTGACCGAAGCGTCATTGAACGGCAATTGGAATATTTCGGAAAAGGATTTCCGTTTTTACGAATCGATCGCCCCGCTTCCGTCAATGACGGCATCCGACGGCTGACCGAAAAAGAAGCCGACAGTTTGGAACAAGTTTACGAGAAAGAACTCGGGCCGGCCAAAGTGCTCAAATTTGTTCCCGCATCGGGCGCCGCCACACGAATGTTCAAGGATCTGTTCGAATTCGTTCAACCCGGCGCCGAAAATGAAAACGCATCGGTAAAAGAAATTTTCGACCGGCTGAGCAATTTCGCTTTTTATAACGAGTTGAAACGAATTATCGATCGCGAAGGGTTTACCGAAACCGACAAAAGAAAAATCGCCGCCGCCATCCTTCACTCCGATGGATTAAGCTACGGAAGCCTGCCCAAAGGCATGCTGCTGTTTCACAAATATGCTGACGATGCGCGCACCGCCCTGGAAGAGCATCTGGCCGAAGGCGCCGCTTACGCGCGGAATGCCGACGGATCGGTGAATTTGCATTTTACGGTTTCGCCCGAACATCGCGAAGGCTTTGAAACACTCGTGAAAGAAAAAGCCGGAAAATACGCCGAAATGTTCGGAGTACACTACAACATCGGTTTTTCGCAGCAAAAACCGTCGACCGACACCATCGCCGTCGACAGCAACAACGAGCCGATGCGTTCCGCCGACGGCAAAATCGTGTTCCGTCCCGGCGGGCACGGAGCGCTGCTCGAAAACCTCAACGAAATTGACGCCGACATCATCTTCATCAAGAATATCGACAACGTGGTGCCCGACCGGCTGAAACCCGCCACCGTTCGCTACAAAAAAGTTCTGGCAGGGCTATTGATCGACCTCCGCAGGCAAGCGTTCGAGCACATTCGTGCGCTTCGTTCCGGCGTTCCCGACGAGTATTTGTTGAAAAACGCGACGAAATTTTTATCGGAAGAACTGTCTTATCGGATACCCGAAATATTTAACGGATTGCCCGCCGATCGGATGAAAGAGTATCTGTTGTACGTGCTCGACAGGCCGATGCGCGTATGCGGCATGGTGCGCAACGAAGGCGAACCGGGCGGCGGGCCGTTCTGGGTACGCAATGCCGACGGATCGGCGTCGTTGCAGATTGCCGAATCGTCGCAGATCGACATGAACGACCCGCACGCCAAAGAACAGGCGGCGGCCGCAACGCATTTCAATCCGGTCGATTTGGTTTGCGCCGTGAAAAATTGCGACGGCGAACGTTTCGACCTTTTGAAATATCGCGATCCCGATACGGGATTTATTTCGGTGAAATCCAAAGACGGCGTCGCACTGAAAGCGCAGGAATTGCCCGGCTTATGGAATGGAGCCATGGCGCATTGGAACACGATTTTCGTGGAAGTTCCCGGCGAAACCTTCAACCCCGTAAAAACGATCAACGATTTGCTGCGCCCGCAACATCAATAGCGAAACCGTTGTGCGCGGTTGAGCGGCAATTGTATTGCCGCTCCGAACACATCCGGATTTGCAATCCGGATATCGATTCTTGAATCGAAATACCGCAAAATATGATATCGTAATATGCTGTGACATGAGTTATCATAAAGCGGCAATTGCAAATTGCCTTGTGTTCCGAGCGGCAATGCAATTGCCGTTCAACCGTGCTGTATATGCCGCTTAGCAGGGTAGCTTTTCATTCAATAATTTCTCGTCTTTAAGTTCACATTCCCAGAGACGTATCACTATCCACCCTTTTTCTTCAAGTGTTTTGCCTACTTCTTTGTCTCGTTTCTTATTTCGTTCGATTTTTTTAGTCCAATAATCTGCATTGTCTTTAGGTGTAGTGTTTCGACAATTGTGTCCATGCCAAAAACAACCGTCAACAAAAACAACAACTTTTATTGAAGGGAAAGTAAAGTCAGGTTTGCCAAAAAGAGGATAGTTTCTGCGCCAACCTTTAATTTTATTGGCTTTGAAAAAAGTGATGAGTTTTAATTCTGTAGATTTATTGCGACTGCCTTTAACTTGTCTCATAACTTGACTACGCTGTTCTTTTGAGAAAACGTCAGCCATTTTTTTGAACGACAGTTATCCATGATTTGTCAAATCCAAGAGCAGATAATATTTGGTCTTTATCAAGCGTTTGAGGTTGTTTGATTCGAATTACCAAACTTTTTTCAGGAACTTTCTCAATAATCGTAAACTGAGAGCCGTGTGGTTGCCATGTGAAGTGATGTTCATTTGTTTTCTTGTCAATTCCAATCAAGTTGTTATTTTTATTCCACTCCCATTTGTAAAGTTCATGGTCATATCGGATTGTTTCAAATTCGAAAACGCAAACCTCTGATAAATCATTAGATTTCATTAAAACAACTGTCCGTAAATGTTTGAACTTTTCTCTAATGGCAGAAACTCGTTCATTCCAAATATCTAAAACAAGCTTACCAATGGGCTTCGGATTTGTTTTTGTGTCAATACGTTCACCAAATGAATAAACGGGAGAATTTCTTCCTGAAATTAACCGTATTTTCTTTTGTGCAGATGGTTTAGTCGCTTTTACAGTTTTAGCGCCCCATGCTGTATTACCCATTACAACATCGTCAAGTCCAACATTAGAGGGTTTCCAATCAGCGCCAATACAATTTGCAAAAATACTTTCCCAATCACAACCTTCTAATTCTGGTTTTCCTTTGGATGCTAATAAATAGATTAGCTCTTTACCAAGAAGAAATGGGAAATCTTTTGGAAATTCGTTCAGAGGAAATGCTGCAATGGATTTATTTACTGTCCTGAGCTTGGGTGATTTATCTTGTGGCATATTTTACTTCGTAATCTCTTAACACCGAAGTCATATCCATTGTGGAAGCAACATACGGCAATAGTTTTAAAATGACAGCTTTCACAATATTCACGGGTACGGCATTGCCCGCTTGTTTTCGTGCTTGACTATCGTTTGCAATAATTTTATAGCTATCCGGAAATCCCTGTAAACGAAACATTTCTCTTGGTGTCAATCGCCTTTCTCCATTTACAAGTAAATAATTATACGAAGCTCCTGCTCTTAAAGCACACGAATATGGATAGGAACAAATATTCCCTGCCTTATTTTCGTGCCAAATAGAAAGTTTGTAGGCTGACTTATGTTTTGCTTTTCGTTTTTCAACAATATAATCAGAAGCATAA
>JAVBRP010000133.1:0-3510 GCA_031547815.1 Bacteroidales bacterium
CGGCGTTGGACGGAAGGTTCGTATATTTTTAAGAGAAACGACATATATTATATGATGTATTCGGCCAATTTTTTCGGCGGGAAGAATTATGCGGTGGGGTATGCCACTTCCAAAAATCCGTTAGGCCCTTTCGCGAAAGCGGACAATAATCCCGTGTTGCAGAAAAATACGGACATCGGCGGTCGAGTGACCGGTACGGGACATTGCATGATGTTCGAGGAGGGCGGCAGGATGTATTGCGTGTACCACGGCCGCACCGAAGCCACGGGCAACGAGCGGATGGTGTTTATAGACCCGATGGAAGTGCAGGCCGACGGTAAATTGATTGTACACGGCCCGACGACGGCAACGACGCCTTAATTCCGTGATTCAACGATTCCGCAATTCAAAAATTCCATAATTCCATAATTCTATAATTCCAATTCATATTACAATCATCATGAACACACGAAGAGATTTCTTGAAAAAAGCCGCCGCAGGCAGCGCCATGTTAAGTATATCGGGCATTGCGACTTCGGCGATGAGTATTCCGCAAGCGTCGAAAATCGCATTGCGAAAAGACGATGTCATTTTATTTCAGGGCGATTCGATCACCGATGCGGGCCGCAACAAGGAAACCAAAACCCCGAATACTTCTCCGATGATGGGCAGCGGTTACGTGATTCAGGCTGCGGGCGAGTTGCTTTTCAAGTTTGCCGAGAAAAGCCTGACCATTTATAATAAAGGGATCAGCGGCAACAAGGTGTATCAATTGGCCGAGCGTTGGGATGCCGAATGTATCGATTTGAAACCGAACGTGCTGAGTATCCTGATCGGCGTCAACGATTTTTGGCATACCAAATCGGGGAAATACGAGGGGACCGCGAAGAAATACGAGGACGATTACCGCGCTTTGCTGAAACGGACGCTTGCCGCTTTGCCCGATGTGAAACTCGTTATCGGCGAGCCTTTCGCGGTGAAAGGGATTAAAGCCGTCGACGATTCGTGGTATCCTGCGTTCGACGCATATCGCGAGGCTGCCAAAAAACTTGCCGATGAGTTCAAGGCTGTTTTCATTCCCTATCAAAAGGTATTCGACGAAGCGCAAAAACGCGCTCCCGGCGTGTATTGGACACACGACGGCGTGCATGCATCGCTGGCCGGCGCAAAACTGATGGCCGATGCATGGATGGAGGCGGTGAAGTAGGAGAGAAGCCCCACCCTAACCCTCCCCCACGTGGGGAGGGAACGCGCGCTGCCTACGGTTGGTGAATAATCTGCGTTATTTTTTAAGTTATAAGAGGAAGAAGTACTTCCTGTAACGTTCGTTTTGCTCGTGAGCAGCACGTCACCCCCTCCCCACTTGGGGGAGGGGGACGGGGGGAGAGGCCTTATCTCAGCTTCTGAGCGATATGCTTCGGTATCGCGCTCTTGTGCACGATGATATTCATGGTTTTGTATAGAACGTATGCCTCCGAGGCGTAGAAATAGCCGTTGTACTTGCTGTCGTCCGTGCCCCACGAATTTTTCACCTTGTAGAAAGTCTTGTCGGTTTGATCTTTGGCTATTCCGGTGATGTGCATTCCGTGATCGTCGGTGGTTTCGAAATTATCGAAAGCCGCTTGCCGTATTCCTTGCGTGATTTTCTTTTCCGGCACGACCGTACCCGCATTCATCATTTGCGTTTCGCGATCTTTTTCCGAAACGCCGATCCAGCGCGCCTTGTCCGAATCGGACATGTCCTCCGTATCCGTTTCGGGCACCAGCGCCAACCCTTTGCGGTAAGCAAAACCTTTTTCGCTCACGTCGGCGCCCCAAAGCACCGAATGGCCATTGTTGAGCGCGTAATTCACCGTTTCGAGCAGTTCGTTCATCGGAACGTTGTATGATGCGCCCCAAATCCAGTTATCGGGGATTTCGAGAATAAACTGTTCGTAAAAAGGATGATGCGTGTATGACGTAATGGAAATATAGTCGTCCAAATTCAAGCCCAACGACTGCATGAAACTTTGCGGCGTATAATCTTTTCCTTTGTAAGCGAATTGTTCGGGGCGTTTGCCGAGATAAGCGTCCATCAAACCTTCGAATCCTTCGTACCATGCCGTGGTGAGCTTACCGGGACGGCCTTTTTCTTGGGCATCGTTGTAGGTTTTCAGCACGGCATCGACGTACGCTTTGGTTACATTGTCCAACTCGCCGTGTACATTCTTGCTTTCGCCGTAGTCCAATCCTTGATAGGCTTCCTGCGGGACGATGCCGAAGTTGCGCATCGTCCAAAACACATCCTCGAAAGAGCCTCCGCCCGACATGCCGATCGATCCGTGCAGGCGGATGTATTTTCCCGCTTTGGCGGGATAAGTGTGCCGAACGATCCACATTTCCGACAAATCGTATTCGGCCTTTCCTTTGCGCAACAACTCGCTTTCGAGGAACGACAGCGCCGAATAGCTCCAGCAGGTGCCCGAACGGTACTGATTTTTCACGGGAGTGGCTTTCACTTCTTTCAGCACGGTGAATATATACCCCTCATTTTTCGTATCTTGCGCATTGACGGATAAGCCGAAGGCGAAAACACATAAGCCGAATAATAATTTCTTTATCATAACAAATTCAATTAATGATTACTATACAATGTTTTATGGGTAACGGAACGGATTTTGCCGCCGGCCGGTGTTTATTCCGCAACCATTTCCAGCATGCGTCCCGTTTAAAAAATTTCACCGGTGTTTTTTTATTTATACTTCACGCGGAGCTATTTTGTGCTTCGCGCCTTGGCGTCTTTGCGTGATATTACCTCTCGCAAAGGCGCTAAGACGCAAAGAGGAATAACACAAAACTTGACCGCGCGAAGTATAATTGTTGCCGGAGCCGGACGCGCTCCCCGAATTTTTTTTTGGTGAGTACAAAAATAGCAAAATATCCTCATTGACAAAATAACATATCCATCTTTTTCAGACAGGATTAACAGGAAAATACTTCGCATGGGTTATTCAAATCAGCCCGCTTCGCGGACTTCGAACACAAATTCAATCGGGCTTAAACCGGCATAACCGATTTTGTATTTGACATAACTGATTTTATAAACGGCATAATCGATTTTGTAATTGACATAATCGATTTTGTATTTGACATAACTGATTTTATAAACGGCATAACCGATTTTGTAATTGACATAACTGATTTTATAAACGGCATAATCGATTTTGTAATTGACATAATCGATTTTATAATTGACATAACCGATTTTATAAACGGCATAATCGATTTTGTAATTGACATAACCATTTTTACAAATGACATAACCAATTTTATAACTGGCGGAGTCGATTTTGTAACAGACGGAATCGATTTTGTAACCGGCGGAATCGATTTTTTTCTTTTTCTGCGAAAAATCTTAGTAACGGATGAAGCGTAAAATATGTTGGCGGTGTAAAAGTTTGTATTCGTTTATGCCCTATCGGGCAATCGTTGGTTTAGGGCAATCGCTATCTATTGACGTGGTTGTCCTACGGACAATTTCGGCAACAAAAA
>JAVBRP010000135.1:0-3542 GCA_031547815.1 Bacteroidales bacterium
CGAAGCGGATGTAAGTTTGGAAAATATCATGAAAGAGCGTCGATTGGAATTGAATTTCGAGGGACATCGCTGGTTCGATCTTGTACGAACGGGAAAAGCCATGGATGTGATGAAAAACCATTTTATCATCATGGAAGGAGCACCGCGGAATATTCCCGAATATCAATTCCTGTTTCCGATACCGTTGGCTCAGATACAAATAGACCCGACGCTGACGCAAAACTATGGTTATTAATACATCAAACATTAAAGTCATGAAAAATAATATTTTAAAATATGTATTGATGATTGCCGCTGTGGCGATATTGATTCCCGCTTGTCGCGAAGAACAAACCGATCCTGTTGTCGGGAATATGAAAGTATATTTGGGCGATGAACAAGTAACCGTCGGAACAAGAGGCAAGGCCATGCAATTCTATTTGGAGTCCGATGCCGAATTATGCGCCATGTGGCCGGGCGGTAATCGGCAAATTTTAAAAAGCAAGGTGGATGTTACCAAAGATTCGATTGACGTATATGGCAATCATGTTTTGGTGAAAAGCGACGATTATCGAGATTACGGTTTGTTCAAAGCGCAAGGCGTGGTGATGACCGTTACCAAAAGCGATCGCATATCCAACGGCTTTGAGGCTGCATACACTTTCCCCGTCATTAAAAACGCGAAAGGGGATACGATCAAACAAGGAGCGATCGAATACGAAATCTATTTCTTGGCCACAAGGCACGGTTACGACGGCCCGGATTGGACCCGTACCATCAAGTCGTTTAAGTATACGGTGAATGATTAATGATGTTTCTGAAAGCGCCGACGGGATACCTCGTCGGCGCTTTTTTGTAAATTTTAGCGAAAAGTATTAATTTTGACATTCATCATCACTGTACGGTGAAAGCGTCTTTCACTACTCGGTGAAAGCGTCTTTCACTGCTCGGTGAAAACGTCTTTCACCATGTAGTGAAATCATCTTTCACCGAGCGATTCGATTGATTCGTACCGCTCGGTAAAAGCATCCTTTACCGAACAGTATAACCGACCTTTACCGCTCGGTAAAAGGAGTCTATACCGAGCAGTATGACCGGCCTCTACCGTTCGGTAAAAGGTGTCGATACAAAAATACGAAAATGAAAAATTTATTCCTGCTTCCGGTATTCGGCGCATTCGCGAGCGCTTGCAGCGTCGAGCAAAAGCCGCCGAACGTATTGCTCATCCTTACCGACGATCAAGGTTGGGGCGATGCAGGCATTCACGGCAATCCGCTCATCAACACTCCGACACTCGATAAACTCTATCGGCAATCGGCCGTGCTGAATCACTTTTATGCTTGCCCGCTGAGCGCCACCACACGCGCGGGTTTGCTCACGGGGCGCTATCATTTGCGCACGGGCGTGTCGCATGTCGACAGCGGGCTGGAGAACATGAATCCCGAAGAGACCACCGTTGCCGAAGTGTTCAAAACGTCGGGTTACCGAACGGGATGTTTCGGAAAATGGCACAACGGCGCGTATTATCCGTATACGCCCAATGGGCAGGGATTTGATGAATTTTTGGGATTCTGCAGCGGGATCTGCATCAATTATTTCGATCCGCCTTTGCAGCACAACGAAGAGCCGGTGCGGGAGAAAGGATTTATTTCCGATATTTTTACCGATAAAGCGCTCCGTTTTATCGATGACAGCAAAGACGCTCCGTTTTTCTGTTATCTGGCGTTCAATGCTCCGCACGGGCCGTACCAAGTGCCCGACGAATATTTCGACAAGTATGCGGGACTGACGGCCGATAATCCGCGCGACCGGGATATTCTTGCAAGCATTTATGCGATGGTCGAAAATGTGGATTACAATATTTCCCGCATTTTGGAAAAGTTGGAACAATTGAATTTGGCGGAGAATACCATCGTCGTGTTCATGTCGGATAACGGCCCGACGGCCGTGAAACGCTACAACGGCAACATGCGCGGCGTAAAGGCGCAAGTGTACGAAGGCGGTATCCGTGTGCCGTGCTATATCGGTTGGAAAGGAAAAATAGATCATCGGATCATCGACGAGCCGACGGCAAACATCGACATCATGCCGACATTGTTGAGTTTGTGCGGCATTTCCGATTATCGAACCGCTTTTCCCGTAGACGGGGTCGATCTGAAAGCGCTGATTGAGGGAAAGACCGATCGATTGCCCGACCGGATGATCTTTACGCATCGATTGGCCAAAACGCTCGAACCGTACGTGGGCAGCGTGCGAACAAGAGATTATCGATTGTCGGTGTACAAGGACAGTGCGGTGCTTTTCAACATCAAAAACGATCCCGGTGAAAATAAAAACCTGTACGATCGGGAAAACCAAAAAGCAAAAGCGTTGCAAGAGGCTTATCTGAATTGGTACGAAGATGCTTCGAAAAACGTAAAACTCAATCCGTCCGTTCCTGTGGGGTACGATAAGGCAAAGATCGTCAGGATACCGACGCCCGAAGGTCAAATGCACGGACAACTGAAATGTTACGGTTTGCCGAACGGAAATTGGGTGAATCATTTTCAAACTGCGGCCGATTATATAACTTTCGAGTTGGATGCGGTTCGGCCGGGAAATTATGAAATCGCGATAGAATATTCCCAACCCGACGAAAGCCGTCCCGCGGTGGTTGCCGAATGCGGCGCGCTTACCGTCAAGGCCGATTTGCCGCAATATGTTGCCGAAACGATCCATTCGCCCGATCGCGTGACGCGTACCCAAGCGTACGAAAAAGTGTGGGGCAAACAATCCGTCGGAATCGTTCCCCTGCAAAAAGGCAAGCAAACATTGAAGCTGTTTGTCGAAAACGCACCCACGGAAAACATTCAAATAAAGACAGTTCTTGTAGCGCGTGCGGAATAAGTTTTGGATATGCCGTACTTCGGCAGCAATATTTTCGTAGATTTGCAAATGAAAAAAATTCCGGGTTTGAAGTTTGAGTCCACTCCGAAAAGTATCTATTGCGCTGTTTTCACCCCTGACCCCTAAAGGGGAACCATCGTATACAGCGCTTTGCGAAAGTTCCCCTTTAGGGGGATTTAGGGGGTAGGGGATTTAGGGGTGAAACGACTTTTCGGAGCGGACTCAAGTTTGAAGTTTAAAGTTTAAAGTTCCAAGTCGCTGTCACCAAAAACATCGCCGAAGGCTAATATCATCGAAGATTAATATCGCCGAAGGCCAATATCACGAAGTAAATATCACGAAGTAAATATCGCCGAAAGGCTAATATCACAATAAACATGCATACACCGAATAATGAAGAAGAATTGGACCTTTTGCTGTCCAAACCATCGGACCAATTGATCGAAGCCGTACGACATTTGTCGGGCAACATCACCATACTGGGCGCCAACGGCAAAATGGGGCTGAGCCAGTCGTATATGGCCAAGCAGGCGGTTGAAAAAGCCGGCGTGAACAAGCAGGTATATGCCGTTTCGCGTTTTTCCGATAAGGAAGGCAGAGACAAACTCGAATCGTGGGGCGTCAAAACCATCGCGTGCGATTTGCTGGACGCCGAACAGGTAAAGAAATTGCCCGTC
>JAVBRP010000342.1:0-6249 GCA_031547815.1 Bacteroidales bacterium
ATGACAACGCTCGGCGCCGAAGTTGCCGATGCCGGAATGGTCGATTGTCCCGAAAAGGCAAGCGAAGCCGCCGATTTTCTCCGGAAGGAGAATCCGGAAATCGTTTTTCTGTTCATTTCCACTTACGCGCTGTCGTCGACCGTGTTGCCCGTGGTGCAGCGGCTCAAAGTCCCCGTGGTGATCCTCAACGTGCAGCCCGTTGCCGCCATCGATTACCGATCGTTGAATGCGTTGGGCGATCGCGGCAAGATGACCGGCGAATGGCTGGCGCACTGTCAGGCGTGCTCCGTGCCCGAATTCGCGTCGGTATTCAACCGTGCGGGCATTCGTTACGACATTATCTCCGGATATTTGCAGGAGGATTATGTTTGGACGGAAGTCCGCGAACGGATCGTCGCAGCCCGCGTGAAAGCCGGCATGAACAGCAACCGCATGGGGATTCTCGGACATTATTATTGCGGCATGTTGGACGTATACACCGACACCGCCCTGCAATCGGCCGTTTTCGGAACACATATCGAACTGCTCGAAATGTGCGAATTGAAGGCTTTGCGCGATGCCGTTACCGACGGCGAATTAAAAGACAAACTGCACGAGTTCGGCAAGCGTTTCGAAGTGTCGCCGCAATGCGAGCCGTCGGAGTTGGAGCGCGCCGCACGCACGGCTGTTGCTTTGGATAAACTCGTTTCGGCGCACCGGTTGGGTTCTTTGGCCTACTATTATGAAGGACATGCCGGGAATGAATACGAAAATATGGTTACTTCGGTGATTGCGGGAAATACGCTGCTTACCGGAAAAGGAATACCCGTTGCGGGCGAGTGCGAAGTGAAAAACGTGCAAGCGATGAAAATCATGTCGTTGATGGGAGCGGGCGGTTCGTTTTCCGAATTTTATGCGATGGATTTCAACGACGACGTTGTGATGCTCGGCCACGACGGCCCGGCGCATTTCGATATTGCCGAAGGCCCCGTGCGGTTGGTTCCCGTTCCCGTTTATCACGGCAAACCGGGAAAAGGACTTTCCATTCAAATGAGCGTCAAACACGGCCCCGTCACTATACTGTCGGTGTGCGAGGGTCGCGACGGTATCTTTTTGCTGGCGGCCGAAGGCGAATCGGTGCCGGGGCCGATACTCGAAATAGGCAACACCAACAGCCGTTACCGTTTCCCGATCGGCGCCCGCAACTTCATCGATCGATGGTCGAAAGCGGGGCCGTCGCACCATTGCGCCATCGGTGTGGGACACGTGGCCGGCATATTGGAAAAAGTCGCCGCATTGTTTGATATTCCCGTTGTCAGGATATAAAAAATAAAATGATTGTCCGATATAATGCCTAAAGATGTCTCCATTCCGCATGCTACGCAAGCTACAGTCGACATGACGGAGCATTCAGAAGTAAGGAGGGGGAAAGAAAGGTTGTTGGGAGGCTTCGCCTCCCAACAACCTTTCTTTCCCATTTTACTCACGTACGACACGTCATGTCGACCAAGTAAACGAGGTACGAGTTTACGCGCGGAGACATCTTTAGGTATCAAAACCGATATTCATTAAAAATAAAAACCGCTTCTTTCGGAAGCGGTTTTATTTTTATTCGTTACCCGAAATCGAAGTAAGAACGTTGTAGCGATACAATTGACCGTTGGTGTCGTACGTTTCCGAACGAATCACTCCGGCATTGGGCGCATACCATTCCGTACATTTATACTTGGTGGTTTCTTTATCTTTTCGAGCTTCGATATTAAAGGTTACCTTCGAAGCATAGAAATTCCCCGCAGGCGTGTTGAGCGGTTCATTCTTCACATACTTACGATCGTAAACCCTTACTTTGATAAACTTTTTCTTATCCTTTTTCGATTGGATGGTAAATTCCGTATCGGTTCTTTGTACATTTCCGTAGAAAGGATCGTGGGAGCCGAATGTATCGGGATAATCAAGGAAATCGCCGATCATCTCCGTTTCGTTTCCCAGCAATTTGATGACATCGGGTGCAAAAGCCTTGTTCGACAATGTCATGTAAAACGTTCCGTTATTGCAACTTGCTTTCAGAATGCCGTTGTCCAACACCGTACCCTTACTGTCGATAAGCGAGTAGGATACTTCTATCGCAGGTCCCGAACTGTAATTGGTCGATTTGTTTACCCGGTATGTGGTGGTACAAATCAAGTTATCGGCTGCATCATAACTTTTATTGACCAGCACGGCGCCCTCTTTGGTGGGGAAAAATTCGAAACATTGGTCATTTTGCGCCGTCAACAAAGATGATGACGCAAATACAAATAGGGAAAAAAATATTAACCTTTTCATATACTACAATTTTATTTATGATTATTGATCACCTATAACAATATCGCCTGAATAATGTTTCATCTGTACAAAATTGATTTTACCGGCCGACCGGAATTTCCGACAGGACAATCGACAAGCGGTTAAACTTATTTCGGTTTCTTTTGTAATAAGAGTATCGGTTTACCGGTATCAATGTCAAATGGTCAATGATGTGCTAATCTTTTATACATATTCTTGTCATTGGTGAAGTATAAGCAAACAACATTGTTGTCGTTATCGAAATAAGTGTAGCATGAAAACCAAAGAAGAGATAGTAGCCAATTGGTTGCCGCGATATACGGGAAGTCCGTTGGAAAGTTTCGGGAAATATGTGTTGTTGACCAATTTCAAACATTACCTTCATCTGTTCAGCGACCAAACGGGCGCACCCGCAGCCGACCCGAATGTAAACATGCCCTGCGTCACAAGCGACGGTATCTCCATGATCAATTTCGGCATGGGAAGCGCCAATGCCGCCTGTGTGATGGATCTGTTATCGGCCGTGGAGCCTCATGCGGTTCTGTTTTTGGGGAAATGCGGCACCCTCAAGGAAAAAAACAAGTTGGGCGATTTGATATTGCCCATCGCAGCCATCCGCGGCGACGGAACATCCAACGATTATCTTCCGCCCGAAGTCCCCGCCTTGCCCGCTTTCAGTCTGCAACGGGCTGTCTCCACAACCATCCGCGACATGGGCTTCGACTATTGGACGGGTACCGTTTACACCACCAACCGCAGGGTTTGGGAGCACGACGATGCTTTCAAACATTATTTGCAGCGTATACGTTGCATGGCCATCGACATGGAAACGGCCACGATTTTTACCGTGGGGTTCGCCAATAATATCAGCACCGGCGCGCTGTTGTTGACGTCGGACATGCCCATGATTTCGACGGGCGTGAAAACTGCCGAAAGCGACAAAGAGGTGACGCATAAGTTTGCAGATATACACCTGAAAGCCGGAATCGATGCATTGAAGCTAATCAAGCGTAACGGCAGCTCGGTGAAGCATTTGAGGTTTTAGTTGCAACGTCCGGTAAGGATGAAACATCGGTGCCGCTCAATGCCGGAATTATCCGCTCGAACGAGGTTAACGGATGTTGATTTTAGCCGGGTCTTGGGATGTATGGAATATCCGCAAAATAAAAATCTTGATGCAGTTGCCTTGAGAATATATTGTTTTTTTGTTTGTTGTTCCAAATAATAATTATACTTTCGCAGACCAAACTTTTGAAAAATCAAAACTTTGGTCTATAAAATACAAAGAGATGAAGCAAATAGAACGAAAAGATTATATGAACACGCTTATCGGGTTACGTGACAAAAACCTGATAAAAGTTCTCACGGGTGTACGGCGTTGCGGCAAATCTACTGTAATGCAAATGTTTCGTGATTATTTGATTTCTGACGGTGTTGGCGATGCTCAAATTGTTTTCCTGAATTTTGAAGATTTTGAAAACCGCAAATGGCTAAACGATTTTGAAGGGCTGTACTATCACATCGTAAATCGGCCGGATTTGTCAAAGCCCTGTTATGTTTTCCTTGATGAAGTGCAGCAAATACAAGAATTTGAACGGCTTGTAGACGGGCTTTATGTAAAACCGAACATTGATGTGTAAATTACAGGTTCAAACGCCTATCTGCTTTCGAGCGAATTAGGAACATTACTGACAGGTCGCTATATTTCCATTCATATTTTGCCGTTTTCGTTCAAAGAATTTCTTTTGACACAAACGGATGCTTCCCGCACCGATTTATTGTTTGCAAAATACATTGACACGGGCGGAATGCCCGGAATTTTTGACTTACCCGAAAGCGCTGTTAAAAATTATATTCAAGATGTTATCCAAAACATTATTCAAAAAGATGTGTTAGTGCGCAACAAATGGCGAAACGAAGAGCATTTTTACAAAACAACGACATTTCTTTTTGATTCTATCGGTTCGATTATTTCTCCCAAAAAAATAACCAATACACTAAAAACCAATAATAAGCTTTCCATTTCTCACAATACGGTTGAAAATTATATCCATGCTTTGGTGGAGTCATACTTGTTTTACAAAGTAAAGCGTTTCGATTTGCGGGGAAAAGGTCTTTTGATGACACAGGAAAAATATTATACCGTTGATTTGGGATTGAAAAAATTCTTTCTCGGCGACAATATTAACCTTGATTTAGGCCATAATTTGGAAAATGTAGTTTACTTAGAATTGTTAAGACGCGGAAACCGGATAAATATCGGTAAAGCAAACAATACCGAAATTGATTTTGTTGTGAGAAAGCCCAATGGTGAGCAAGAATATATACAAGTAGCTTGGACTGCAAAAGAACAAAGCACTTTCGAGCGGGAAATGCTTCCTTTTGAACTGATAAAAGACTTTAACAGAAGAATATTGCTCACTACCGATATTGAACCTGTAACAACTTACAAAGGAATACAGAAAATAAATGTAATTAATTGGTTGTTGGATGATAATGAATGAGTGTTGGATAAAGTGAAATTAGGAGATATTGCAGATTATTCGGACACTCGGATTAGCTGTTTCCCTATTGTGCGGGATATGACGCGCAGTTGAGCGGTCATTGCAATGCCGTTCGAAATACATCAAGCCTTGTTCCAATCGGGCAGGCAAGCTCACCGAAGATAAAACTTTACCGTGCGAAGTATAACCCTCGATTCGCACGAATTTTTTGAATTGTTTTTATTAAAGAAAATCCATAGATTTGCCGCTTATTTTCTATAATGGGGTATTTTTGTTTCCCCGACATATTTATCAAACCTATTATCAATTAATTATAAAAATGAATGCGTTATTTTGGATAGTTCCGGCTGCATCCTTGTTAGCCTTGGGTTTCGCTTACTATTTTTTCAAAAGTATCATGAAAGAAAGCGAAGGTACCGACACCATGAAAGAAATTGCCTCCCACGTTCGCAAGGGAGCTATGGCTTATTTGAGACAGCAGTATAAAGTGGTGTCCATTGTGTTTGTGATCCTTGCCGCTTTCTTTGCCATATTGGCTTACGGGTTTCACATACAAAACGGTTGGGTTCCTTTTGCCTTTTTGACCGGCGGTTTCTTCTCCGGTTTGGCGGGGTTCATCGGCATGAAAACAGCTACCTATGCGTCGGCGCGTACAGCCAATGCAGCACGCCATTCGCTCAACAGCGGTTTGAGAGTGGCTTTCCGTGCAGGCGCGGTCATGGGTTTAACCGTGGTCGGCTTGGGATTGTTGGACATTTCCATTTGGTATCTCATCCTGGATCATTTTGTGGAAGCGGCCACCGCGTCTCAAAAATTGGTGATCATCACCACCACGATGCTTACTTTCGGAATGGGCGCTTCCACACAGGCATTGTTTGCACGTGTGGGCGGCGGTATTTACACGAAGGCTGCCGACGTGGGCGCCGACTTGGTGGGTAAAGTGGAAGCCGGCATTCCGGAAGACGATCCGCGCAACCCCGCCACCATTGCCGATAACGTGGGCGACAACGTAGGCGACGTGGCCGGTATGGGCGCCGACCTGTACGAAAGCTATTGCGGTTCCGTTCTGGCAACGGCCGCTTTGGGCGCTTCCGCATTTTACGCTTACGAGGGCGGCACCGACATGCAATTGAAAGCGGTATTCGCTCCCATGTTGATCGCTGCGGTGGGTATCGTGCTTTCCATTTTCGGTATCTTCCTGGTGCGCACCAAAGAAGGCGCCAACATGAAGCAATTGCTCGGCGCTTTGGGACGGGGCGTTAACGCAAGTTCCTTACTGATTGCCGCCGCAACTTTCGGTATATTATATGTGTTGCAAATACAAAATTGGATAGGTATTTCGTTCTCGGTAATATCGGGCTTGGTAGCCGGTATCATCATCGGGCAATCTACGGAATACTACACTTCGCACTCCTATAAACCGACGAAAAGAGTATCGGAA
>JAVBRP010000300.1:0-6472 GCA_031547815.1 Bacteroidales bacterium
GACCGTCATCGGCTTCCGCGAAGAGATCATCAAGCACGATGCCGTAAAGTTCTTCACCGATTTTCAAGACGTCGGCGATATTTTGTTTGTAAATGCCTCGCGATCGAAAGAGATCAATTAGGTTGTGTTAATGCTTCGCGCGGGCAAATTACGGGCTTTTCGGACGATGCTTGCGCGCGTGCGAAGTGGAGGAATCCTGTAAGATTCGCCGAAAGCAATCGGTTTATGCCCTGACGGGCAACTTGATTCTTCTTGTTATCCCGTTCTATTGACGTTATTTCCCTGACGGGAAATTTTTGAACCGAAATTACTCACCTCCGTTCGTGAGATCGTTTACGCCAAATTGTCCGTAAGACAACAATGTCAACAGAAAGGCGTATCGTAAAGCTCGTTTGCCCGTAGGGCATTAACGGAGAACTTACCGGCCCTGCTCTATTTCCCCGTCAACGACCCGAATATGCCTCTGATAAGTTGTTGCCCCGTGCGCGTGCTGATGAATTTCATCGCGCCCTTTATGATGGTGGCGCCCACGCCGTCGTCCGAGTTTTTGCGGCTTGTCGTTCTTGCGGGAGCTTGCGATTTCGGTGCCGGTCGTGTTTCGGCAACCGATCGTTGTTCCTTGGCGGCTTGTTGCTGCAAGGTTTCGTAAGCCGATATGCGGTCGACGGCATGATCGTATCGGCCGTATATTTCCGAGTTTTTGATCAATGCCGCGCGTTCTTCCGGAGTCAGCGGGCCGATTTGCGAATGCGGCGGCAGCATTTTGGCGCGTTCCACCACGGTGGGCCGTCCGGCGGAATCCAAGAACGAAACCAGCGCTTCGCCTACGCCCAACTCGGTGATCACTTGTTCGGTATCGAGTTTGGGGTTCGGACGGAATGTTTGCGCTGCCACTTTCACCGCTTTTTGGTCGCGCGGCGTATAAGCGCGCAAGGCGTGCTGCACGCGGTTGCCCAATTGCCCGAGCACGTTGTCGGGAATATCCGACGGGCTTTGCGAAATGAAATATACGCCCACGCCTTTGGAGCGGATCAGCCGAACGATCTGTTCTATTTTATCGGTCAATACTTTGGGCGCATTGTCGAACAGCAGATGCGCTTCGTCGAAAAAGAAAACGAGTTTCGGTTTGGGAAGGTCGCCCACTTCGGGCAACTTTTCGTACAGCGCGGACAGCATCCACAGCAACATGGTGGAATACAGCACGGGCGACTGCATCAATTTGTCGGCGGCCAATATGTTGACGACGCCTTTCCCGTTGCGGGTCCTTATCAAATCGAAAACATCCAGATCGGGTTCACCGAAAAAGATATTCCCGCCCTGGCTTTCGAGGGTCAACAATCCGCGTTGTATCGCGCCGATGGTGACCGACGAAATGTTGCCGTAAGCGGTGGTATACTGTTTGGCGTTTTTCGCCGCATAGTCGAGCATGGCGCGCAAGTCCTTCATGTCGATGAGCAACCAGCCGTTGTCGTCGGCAATGCGGAAGACGAGGTTGAGCGTTCCGCTTTGCGTGTCGTTCAGGTTGAGCAGGCGCGAGAGCAGCAACGGCCCGATTTCGGAAACGGTGGTGCGCAACGGATGTCCCTGCTCGCCGAACACATCGAAGAAACACACGGGAAAGGCTTGAAAACCGAAGTCTTTCAACCCGAATTCCTCCGTTCGTGCGGCAATGATCTTGTTCATGGCGCCGGGCTTTCCTATTCCCGACAAGTCGCCTTTCACGTCGGCCATAAACACGGCAACGCCTTCGGCGCTGAACGCTTCGGCCAACACTTGCAACGAAACCGTTTTCCCGGTTCCCGTGGCGCCGGCAATCAACCCGTGACGGTTCGCCATGCGGGCATTCAAGTACAACGGTTCCGAACCGTGCGCTGCATATAATTGAATATCGGACATTTTCGCAATATTTTTATTTTGTTGTATCTTCCATCATTTCAACATCCTCCGGCGCTCCTTCCTTCACTTTCAGCAAATCGATCTCGAAAATCAGCACGCTGTTGGGTTTTATTCCGCCGGTAGCGCGTTCGCCGTAAGCCAATTCCGCAGGAATATACACTTCCCATAACGAACCTTCGCTCATCAGCATCAACGCTTCGGAAAAGCCCGGAATAACGCCGTCGACGGGGAATGTAACCGGCTCGCCGCGTTCCTTGGCACTGTCGAACACCGTGCCGTCGATCAACGTTCCGTGATAGACCACTTCCACGTCGTTGCCTTTTTGCGGCTTCGCGCCCGTTCCTTCACGGATGATCTTGTATTGCAATCCGTCGGGAAGCGTTGTCACACCTTGTTTTTTACCGTTTGCTTCCAAAAAGTCTTGCCCCTCTTTCAAATTTTTCTCGTTTGTCTTCTTTTGCAATTCTCCGAAATAGCGTTGCATAATTGCGCCGATCTGTTGGTCGTTCAGTTTGGCGGGCGTTTTGGCAAGCGCGTTTCTCACACCGCTCGACAGAATGTGCACGTTGATGTCGGCGCCGCTTTCGGCTATTTGTTTGCCGAACATGTATCCGATATAAAAACTCACGGAATCGGCGTCCGAATTCAAATTGATGTTCTGCGCCCCCGCGTGCGGCATCGTTCCCAAACTGAAAACGGCCGCAACAAAAAGAATTTTCCGAAAATTCATGACAATTATGTTTACTGATGAAGACGCAAATGTATGGATTTTTGGTTATACTTCTCACGGTATGAATTTATGTTTTGCCTCTTGGCGTCTTGGCGCGATTATTCTCTCGCAAAGGCGCAATGCGAGAAAAAGTACTGATGCACAACCGAGTTTACGAGCTTGCCGAAGGCAAAACTTGACCGTGCGAGGTATAATTAATCGGTCGCGCACCTTTTTTTCCCGCAAACGGCAGAAAATTCATCCTTGTTGCATCGAAATGTTACGAGGTTTCTTCAAAAAGAGGGGATATTCTTTCAAAAAGAGGAAAAGTTCCCTCAAAACAAGGAAACATTCCTTCAAAAAGAGAAAAAGTTCCTTCAAAAAAGAAGAAAAGTTCCCTCAAAACAAGGGAATATTACTTCAAAACGAGGAAACTTCGTATCGAAATGAGGAAACTTCGAATCGAAACGAGGGAATTTCGCAGCCGCCCGGAGCGTACACCAAAACCGGATTTCATTGAGCGTATGACAAATTTCGGCCGGATTATTTTTTGTTTTTATCGATAAATGCGGAACAAAAAACCGGTTTTATCGTATATAAAATATATCGGAAAAATGAATATCTTGATGCATCACGCAATATCATCTTACAAGTTTTAATCATGATCATAGAAAGCAGAGCATACGCCCGCGCAGGATTGCTGGGCAACCCGTCCGACGGTTATTTCGGAAAGACCATCTCGATCATCGTCAAGAATTTCGGGGCCATTGTGTCGCTTTACGAAACGCCCGAATTGGTGATCGAGGAAATGGAAGTTGACAGAAACAGTTTTCGCAACATTTACCATTTGACGGAAACCATCCGGCAAAACGGCTATTACGGAGGTCGCCGCCTGATTAAAGCGGTTGCCAAGCGTTTTTGCGAATATTGCGACCAAAATCAAATTCGGCTGGCAAACAAAAATTTCACGATCCGTTACCAGTCGTCCATACCGCGTCAGGTAGGGCTGGCAGGCTCCAGCGCCATCGCCACCGCCACCATGCGCGCCCTGATGCAGTTCTACAATGTCGAAATTCCGATCGAGATGCTGCCGAGCCTCGTCATGGCCGCCGAAACCGAAGAATTGGCCATCAATGCGGGGCTTCAAGACCGTGTGATTCAAGCGTACGAAGGGTGCGTGTATATGGATTTCAACAAGAAATATGTGGAAAAACACGGATACGGAAAATACGAGCGGTTGGATCCCGGCTTGCTTCCGAACCTGTACATGGCCTACAAAACCGATTTGAGTAAGGTGTCGGGAACCGTATTCAACAACCTGAAAGAGCGCTTCAACAACGGCGACAAGGAGGTGCACCAAACCATCGACGAATTGGCCGATGTAGCCGAACAAGGCAAACAGGCGATTCTCAACAGGGATTACGATACGCTGAACAGACTGATCAACCACAATTTCGATTTGCGATGCAAAATCATGAATATTTCCGACAGCAACATGGAATTTATCAGAATAGCCCGCGCATCGGGTGCATCGGCAAAGTTTTCGGGATCGGGAGGCGCCATCATCGGCATGTATCCCAACGACGACGCGCTGAGCAAATTGGTGGTCAATCTGAAAAAAATCAATGCCAGAGTTATTAAACCGTATGTTGTATAGTTTCGGGTTTCGAGTTTAAAGTTCCGGCGCCGAAAATATTAAATCCGTATAAATCCGCTCAATCAGCGTTATCCGCGTTCTATTAATCAAAAATCATCAGTCAAAAATCAAAAATCAAGATATATGATCAAAAAAGCAGTTATTCCCGCAGCGGGTCTCGGAACCCGTTTTTTACCCGCAACCAAGGCGCAACCGAAAGAAATGTTGCCCATCATCGACACGCCCACCATTCAATATGTGGTGCAGGAATGTGTCGATTCCGGTATCGAAGATATTTTGATTATTTCGGGAAAAGGGAAACGTTCCATCGAGGATCATTTCGACAGGAATCCCGAGTTGGAAGCGCGTATTCAGGAGCAGGAAGACGAAACGCTGTATAACCAGCTTCGCCATATCGAAGACATGGCCAACATCCATTTCATCCGTCAAAAAGAGTTGAACGGATTGGGCGACGCCATCTATCACGCGCGTTTTCACTGCGGCAACGAACCTTTTGCGGTGCTGCTGGGCGATACCATCATCAACTCCGTTATTCCCGTCACGCAACAGTTGATCGACGCTTACGATCAATATCATCAAACGGTGATCGCCGTAGAGCGCGTGCCTCGCGATAAAGTATCGCGCTACGGTATTGTGGGCGGGACGCAATTGGGCGACCGAATCATGCAACTTTCGGAACTGGTCGAAAAGCCCGATCGCGACAAAGCGCCGTCCGATTTGGCCATTGCGGGACGTTACATTCTCACGCCGCAGATTTTCTCGGCCATCGAAAGGACGGAACGCGGAAAAAGCAACGAGGTGCAACTCACGGATGCTTTGCGGCTTCTGTTGAAACAGGAAAGCATCATTGCTTCGACCATCGAAGGGAAACGGTACGATATCGGCAACAAGCTCGACTTTTTGAAAACAACGGTCGAATTTGCCTTGCGTCGCCGCGAATTCGCCGTTCAGTTCGAAGCGTTTCTGCGCAAAACCATTAAGGATATTGACGATTCGAGAGTGGCGAAATAATGAAATAACCACTGAGACAGTAAGAACACAAAGAAATCTTTCCGGAAAACTTTGTGTTCTTACTGTCTTCCCGGTTCATTTTTTTACAACCGCGCTTTTATCTTTTTGCTTTCTTCTTCGTAACCCGGTTTGTCCAACAGCGCAAACATATTCTTTTTGTACGCTTCCACGCCGGGCTGATCGAACGGATTGACGCCCAACATGTATCCGCTGATGCCGCAAGCTATCTCGAAAAAATAGAACAGTTTGCCGAGGTTATATTCGTTGATGGCGGGGATTTCGATACGAATGTTGGGAACGCCGCCGTCCACATGCGCCAGCATCGTGCCCAGTTCGGCCGGTTTGTTCACTTCGTCGATCCGTTTTCCCGAAAGGAAATTCAAGGTATCGAGATTTGCGGGATCGTCCGGAATACGCAGTTTGTGCGCCGTACGTTCCACCGAGATCACCGTTTCGAAGATATTGCGCAAGCCTTCCTGAATATATTGCCCCATCGAATGGAGATCGGCCGTAAGCGTGACGCCCGCCGGGAAAATGCCTTTGTTCTCCTTGCCCTCGCTCTCGCCGTACAATTGTTTCCACCATTCGGTGACGTACAGCAGCTTGGGATGATAGCCGGCAAGTATTTCGACGGTCTTGCCCGATTGATATAATTCGTTGCGCGCTGCGGCATAGATGGCGGCGATATTTTCTTCGAACGGCACGTCGGGGCCGGTAGCTTTCTGCATGTCGACGGCGCCCTGCAACAACAGACGGATATCGAAACCCGCGCAGGCAATAGGCAACAAGCCCACGGGCGTCAGCACCGAATAACGGCCGCCCACATCGTCGGGAATCACGAAAGTGCGATAGCCTTCCTGTGTGGCCAGCGTACGCAATGCTCCGCGTTTTTCGTCGGTAACGGCTACGATGTAGTCTTTCGCTTGCGCCTTTCCGATCTTGCTTTCGAGATGATTTTTCAATAATCGGAAAGCGACAGCCGGCTCGGTGGTGGTTCCCGACTTGGATGTCACCACGATGCCGTATTTACGGGTTTCCAGCAGATCGAGCAGTTCGTACAGATAATCCTCGCTGATGTTTTGCCCCGCGAAAACCACTTTGGGATGATCGCCGGCTTTCATCGCCCAAAAGTTATCGGACAATGCTTCCAACGCAGCTTTTGCGCCGAGGTACGATCCTCCGATACCGATCACCACTAC
>JAVBRP010000141.1:0-24367 GCA_031547815.1 Bacteroidales bacterium
GATGCCTCGGAAGGCGATGCTGTTATGGTTTTCGGGGAAGAGTATCCGTTGGCGGAGATTGCCCGACAAATGCAAACCATCCCGTACGAAGTGCTGACACGAATAGCGCCGCGTGTGAAACGGATTTATTTTCAGGAGTAAGCCGGCTGAAGCCGATATTAGCTGCACAAAACTTGGCCGTGCAAAGGATAAACTTCAAATCATATCCTTTCCAAATAGAGGTTTCCGAAATGGAACTTGGTTCCTTTGTCCGTTTTTTTCGTTCTTACGGAAATCGAATTGGTGTGCCTCGTCAGGTTGATTTCTCCGATTTCTTGTTTCTCTGCAACTGTTTCCGTCGGTGCATAAGCGTCTTTCCAATCGGCAATCATTTTTTGGCGGTTCCAAAAGGAGAACGAAGCTCCGTCGGGCGTACGGTAATAGGTCAGCGACACTTTGTAGCGGCCTTCCGGCACCTCGTCGAGCATGATCCGCAACAAGCCTTCGCCTTCGGAAGACATGATCAACCGCCCTTTGTTTTCGACTTGCGTGTTTCTGCGCGGAGTTACGTTCATCAGTTGCGGAAAAAACACATGTGTTGTCGGGTCATCAACCGTACGCAACGCTTCCGTCGGATGCACCCGTGCCGTCGACGGCGCGTTGCCGTAATAAAACGCCAACGATGTGTAATCCACGGGGAATTTGTTCCCTTCGGGGCCGTGTTCCATAGTCAAAGTCAACTCTTCGTCGAAACTCATTTTGTCCGTCATGTAAAAACGGTACCCGCCCGTTCGGCACATCGGCAGCGAGTAATCGAGCGAACCGTGCAACGGCAGGCTGACGCCTCTATCCCATCTGTCCAACAAAGCATACCAACCGCCGTTGTAATAATCTTCCGAGCCGGTGCCGTGTATGCGCATTTTTCCGTCTACGGCCGTCGAATCGTCGCCTTCGAAGAATAAAGTCATTCCGGGTTCCAAGCCTTGCGCCCAATGAATCGTTCCCGCATAATGTCCTTTATCTTTGATGTCGGCAAACAGGTACGGTTTGCCGTCTTCCGGTCGTATTTCCCTGCGCCATACGGTATACAGGCGACCTTCCGCTTCGCGATTCCGAGGCGCGGAGGTGTAGTAAACTTTGGTTTTCAATTTCACTTCGGGTTGCGGTGCATCGGCGCGTTTCTCGTACACAAGTTTCAATTCCGCCTTTTTCTCGAAAGGCATGGGCAGGTAACAATAATTGACCCCTGCGTCGCAACCGATCAACAGGCTTCGCATGGCCGGTTTTCCGTAGGCGTAACCGAAAAAGTCGGCAACGGGGCTGTTGATGGCCGGCGCCGTATCGTTATCCCATTGCGCTCGGATGATAATATCTTTGTGCTTGCCTTCCAAAGCGCTGCCGCATTCCAACTCCATACCGACGATGCGTCCGCCGCCGGTGTTGCCGAAAAACGAAACGGTTTCGCCGGGGGAAAGTGAAAACTGTTGCATTTCTTCTATTGTTTCCGCATTTTCCGGAAGCATCGATAATCGGGCGGGTGTTTCCCAAAAACGCCGGGTTTTTTCCAATTCGGCTTTTGCCGATTTCGGCCATTCGGTCGGAAAAGATTCCGGTTTTGTATCTTCGGCATAGTTGCGATACTGTATTTGATGAAACTGTATCTTTTCGCCGGTATACATGATCTTGCACGATCGGCTGTACGGAATGGGGATATAGCAATAATATCCTCCGATTTCGTTTCCGCATACGGGAGAAACAAACGGATACACATTACCCGAAAACAGATCGATGAACGGGATACTGATGCGCGGCGCAGTTTCGCCGTCGAAATAAAATTGAACGGTGTCTCTCGTCGGGGTGGGCGTCCAGATGCGATGGATCACGCCGGGGCCTTTCAAATCGGCCAATACAAGTTTGCGTCCTTCTTTGCGGATGTGCGAATAACGTCCCGAAAACCCGTCGTCGTTGCCGCCCGTGGTATCATAACTCGATATTTGTTCGACAATTCCCTTGCGGTATTGCGGCATGAGATCGACACGACGAAGTTGCGCCAATTCGGCCTCCAATCCTTCCGCCGGATACGGCTCCGGAGAAGAAACTCCGGGCCGACCGCAGGAAATAAATCCGAGAATCATCCCGACAAATATCGCCGTATTCCGAATATTTTTCATCAAGGTTGTATTTTTGGATGCCGTTTATAACGCGGTTTCTTTGCCCGACACCACACATTTTTTGACGTCAATTGTTCCGTACTTGACATCGGCAAAGGGCTTTCCGTTTTTCAATCCGACATTTCCGAAACCGGTATCGGTTGAGAGGAATGAAACAAAATCGTTGCCGATTCTCGAATCGATATACAGCGTTTTGTACACTGCATCATAACGTACGCCTGTCAAGCCTTCGATCATGCCGTAGCTCGACATGGCGCGCGCGTACCATGCGCCGCATTCGTACTCGTTGAACGGATTGCGTGTTCGTCCGTCGTAACGATCGCGGCATGTGCGAACAATATCAAGCCCTTTTTCCGTTTCGCCTTCGAACATCAGATGCGAAGCCGCTTGATATTCGATACCGGTCCATACTTCGTCGCTGTATACAAACGGCAATTGCAATTTTCCGCCTTTGGGCCATGAGCACAGCAGCAATCCGCCGTCGTTGCCCATGGCAAAGGTGGAGCGTTGCGGATTGGAATGTTCTCTCAGGCTTTTTTTCAGGTTATACTTGTGAACGGCAATCAGGTGAGCGGTGATTTTTATTTTATCGACCACTTCGGGCATGCCGCAAACGAGCGACATCCACGATCCCAGCACTCCGTCGGACAAGCATCCCGTTCCGTACTGATATTTCGGGCCTTCTTTCTCCAAAAGCGCCAATGCTTCGGGCGAGTAATCGGAACCCAACGATTTGACCTTTGTCGGATCCTCGGCTTGGAGGTCTTTCCAACGGATATCCTGTATAAAATATTCGCCGTTGTACAATTTGGTTTCCATATAGTTTTTCGATTTCGCCAAAAGCGTTTCGTATCTGCCGGCATCTTCGCCCGTTGTTTTGCTCATGAGGACGAATGCCTGCAAGGCTCCGGCATAAAAACTCGTGCACATGCCGTCGGGGCCCCAAAACTCGATGTCGTAAGTGTTGTGGTGCGGCTCTTCCAAAGCGCCTACCTCGCGCGGATCCCACGTTTCGATACAATAATCCATGCTTCGCTTGACACTCGGATACAACTGTTTCAGCCAATCCGTATTTCCCGAAATGCGCCAATCGCGATAAATCTTCATGATTCCGCCCAATTGTCCGTCGGCTGCAGAATGAAATCCGTGAGATGTCGGCCGGATGGGAATATTGGTGCGGAAAGCTTGATGTCCTTTCTTATCCTGACTTACCCAAAATTCGGTTTCTCTCAACGTGCGCTCCATGGCGGGAAAAAGATGCGGAACGGCTTGTGCGTAGTTCCATACATGCGTGCACGACCCGTGACAACTTCCCCGATTGTAAGCGCATCCTTCCCAACACCACAAACGGCCGTCGTATTGCCGGAATACGGTAGGCGATTTAAGGATGGTAAGGTTGGCGGCAACGGCTTCTTTCACTTCGTCGGGTAATGTTGCGGCATAGAAAGCATCCGTAAATGTCTGCGTTTTCGCTTTCAGATCGTCATAATTTTTCCGCCAGTACGAAGCTACGTCTTCGATGTTTCGGAATCGGCAACTATACCACGGACGGTAGTTATCGGCTTTAAGATCGATCGGACAACTGCCCGCCGGGCATGCTTTTACAGCCTCGTCCGTCACATCGTCGGCCGATTTCGGCTCGCTGCCTATCCGTATGTCCGAATAAGGCACGTACCAAGCCATGTATACTTTGATGGTTTTGGTTTCGCCCGGCGCCAATCGGAACGGCACGAACAACGATGCTCCGGGCGCTCCCGATTCGACCGGTTCGACGTTTTTCGATTCGCCCGCGCCGATATTGTTCCAGCACACGGTCAAGGGATCGAACCATCCGCCGCGAAACCAGCAATGATCTACCGCGGTTTGGGTTTCGTCGGTGTAGACGGCGAAATCGGCTTGATGCCACGGCTCGTCTTTGGTGCCCGTTTGCGACAGGATAAAGCCTTTGTCGATCGGCTTGACGGAGTTATCGCCTGCGTTGCGCACACGAACAAAATTTCTTGCATTATATGAAAAAACGGCTTCCTGTTGCCGGTCGCTCGTGTTGCGGAAAACATACTCTATCGCACCCGCAGGCAATCCAGAGTTGTCGGCGTCGGTAGGAATGAACGGACTCCATGCCTTCATTTGTACTTGCATGGGAATGTCGTCATCCTGCAATTGCAGTTCCGCAAAGGGAAACCGCGCCAGAAACGAACATTCTTTGAAACGAGGCAATCCCCAAGTAGCGCCGCCGTAGCCCAATGCCGAATTCGGCATACCGTATTTCTTCCGATCGGGAGCATCGCGTTCAAGCACCTTGGTTCCGTTTTCGACGCCCTTTACGTGCAGAGCGGCAAACATGGCCGGTTCGTTCCACAGGTCGGGCTTGTGCCGTATCGACATGTGCGAAACGGCACCCGTTCCTTCCACACAAAACATGCCGGCGCCCATTCCGCCTATCGGATATGCGATTTGCGAGAGGTATTCGCCTTCATATTTGTCGTTGTAAACTCTTCCGCTTTTCGCGGAATCGTTGTTATTGCAATTGCACGATTGCAGCAACATGATAACCAAAGCTATTCCCAAAAAAGAAACATATTTTTTCATGTGATAATGATTATTTTGTTGGTTAATGAAATTCGAAATATTTTTTATACGATGATGCTTGCGCGCGTTTGTCATGAAATCGTTTAATCTTTGATCCATAAAAGATCGATGCCTGTTTTAACTTCGGTATCCGAAAGGTTTTCGATCGTGATGACATTTTTTCCCTGCACAAAGTCGATCTCGCCGGTTGTGTATGCTCGGTTAAGCATCCGGTGGTCGTCATGCAGATCGAGCGTATCTTTTTTATTCAATTTTACGGGGATATTGTTGACATAAACCCTTATTTTTCCGCCGCCCGGCATGTGCCCCGCCGAAATCTGCATATCTTTTTTTCCTGCCGAAGTCTGCACTTCGAAATTGATTTTTTCTCCCGGTTGTTTGGGCTTCCACACAAAGATTTTGCCTTCCGCCCAAAGCGGATCATATTCGAAACCGGTGTCGGCATTGCCTTTGAAAGCCGTTTCGGCGCTGACAAACCGATAGTTCAACGACGAGCGGAACGTCACGGGATTCCATTCGGGTATCGTCTGCGGTCTCAGATCGTCGGCGGTAATCGTGCAATGATCGTCGATCGTGCCTTCACGGCCGTACAGGTACACGATGCGTGCGTATGCGAAGCCGGGGACGATGCCGTGCGGAAGCAGTTCCATGTAAAACGCCAATTTGTCGGCAAACGGAATATCATCCAACACATGCCAACGGAAATTGGATACGAAGCCGCGGGTGGCCGGGCCGTCGTCGCGAGGCTGACCGCAGTACGGGTAGCAAAAAATATCGGGTGCCGACCACGAATAGTTGTAATAATCCTCGCTTCCCGTTCCGAAAAAGGAGGGGAAACGGTCGTTGTCGACGAATATTTTTTCATCGCCTTCGCCCCACCAATTGCCGGAGGCCGTTGGCACGTTGCTCGGGTTCATCAGGAAACAGGCGGCGCCGGCCAACCGACCTTCTCCCATTGCCAACAGATACGGAATATCGACGGCTTCGCGGTTGGAGGCTTTCAGCCCGTGATTGATCCGCCAGCGTGCGCGAAAATACATCGAGCGGTTTTCGTCCCACGTATACGAGCGTGCTGACGCGGATGCCGTCAATTCGATGTTTTGGTCGGACATGTTGATTATTTGCACCGATGCCGATTCTTTGAAAGGCATCGCAAAACGGCAAGTCATCGTTCCATCGGGCGCAATAGAAAAGGGAAGCGAAACGTACGGATTGACTCCCGGCGCCGCTCCGAAGAAATCGCCGACAGGCGATTCTACCTGCGGCACGGAGGCTCCGTCGAAAAAGATGCGCAAAACGGTTTGTCGCAATGCTTTTTCGGGCATCGGCGCATTCAGTTTTATTTTTAATTGTTCGATGACGCGGTTGCCTTCAATCCGGATGATCTCCTGTCGGTCGCTTTTCGAAACGGTTCGAATGACGTCGTATTTTTCGCCCGTCGGAACCGTGCTTTCGGGGTCGGCCAGTATTTTTGCAACATGTTCGATATCCGACCGGTAAGTTTTCGGATCGTCGGCACGGTAGGTTTTCACTTTGGCGTTTTTGTCGTAAAGCCGCATCCCGACATGGTAAAAATGAATGGCTTTCAAATCGCCCGTCCATTCGATACGGCAACTCTTGGCAAAAGGAACGGGAAAGTACAGCGCATCATATTGCCGGAAAGTTCCCTGCATCCGGATGCCTTCCATATCGCCCGCTTCGGCGGGAAAGTTCCAAAAGAACCTGTCGGCCGCCCCGTTGTATACTTGCTTCCCGTCCAAAAACATTTTAACGGTTCCCGATATTTGCGCCGTCCACAAACGCACGATCGCTCCCGGCCCTTTCACGTCGCACATCAGGTATTCGCCGATGCCGTCGCTGCCCGGTTCGCGCAACACTTTTTCGAATCCGGGAACAGGCTCCAGGCCGAAGCCGTCGGCATTGCCGAACCAATACGGTTTGTCGGGCGAAACGCTTCGACGATCGTATGATGAGAATTGAACGGAACGATAATTTTCCGCGGGTGTTGTCGCAAGCCGCTCCAAATCGGTCATTTGGCGAATCAACGTTCCGGTGGTGATCTCTTGTTGGCAAAATGATTGGTTTGCGGATAGGAAAAAGCAAAGCAAGAAAGCGGGAATAATCAATATCGATTTCATGATGGTATGATTAAAAATGGTTTTGTTTGACAACCGGCAGCAACAATTGCAACAAGGTGCCGTCGTGTTTTTCGGTCAGGCGTTTTTCGTAAAGCGCTTTGTACTTCGGGTCGGCGTACTTTTCGGAAGCCATGCGCAGCAGGTAAAGCATTTTTGCATCCATTCCGTTGAATCCGCCGATTTGTTCATGTTTCCATTCGGAAGGATTTTCATAAGCAGGGATCAAAAAGTCCAATGCCGCTTGCAAATACGGTTTTCCCGCGGTGTTGCGTACGTTCCAAAGATCGATGCTTGCCCGTTCGGCATAAGTGGCCGTAACGTAGAATCCGCAAAGGTTTCCGGTGCTGTAACCGAATGAATTGGTACGCGACAACTCGTGCGGCTGCCCGCCGTCGTCGGTTATTTGCTGCGGCAGACGAGCTAACGTATGGTCGCGAATGATCCG
This sequence comes from Bacteroidales bacterium, assembly GCA_031547815.1. Taxonomy (GTDB): domain Bacteria; phylum Bacteroidota; class Bacteroidia; order Bacteroidales; family UBA4181; genus JAIRLS01. Next base: position 7,323 of record JAVBRP010000141.1, read on the forward strand.
TTCCGCTTTTTCCTTTTGTCCGGAATACAAAGCCATTGCTGCCGCTTGCGTATCGTACCAAGTGCCGTGGTTGTTTTTCTTCTTGCTTTCTTCGATTCCCAACGGTTGTGTCATCAACCAATCGAGGTATCGGGCAAACCATTCGCCCAATTTCTTCTCATCATCCGTTGTCCACGATCCGGAACCGTTCAACAGCAAGGCTCCGTCCAACATCATCACGAAATCTTTCGTATCGATGATTCCCTCGGCGCGTCCGTCAACTCTGCCGGGGATGGCTTGTCCGAAGTTCAAATTGGGATTCATGCGGGTTTTATCATCGAAAAACCACACTCTTAATTGTTTGGCTGCATGTTCGGCATAACGTTCGTTGCCGGAGAAAAAATACGCCAAAGCCAATGTACGAACGGCATCGATCATAAATTCTATCTTGGATCCGTCGCCCGCCTCATTGATCGCGGGATTATGCTGTCCGTCCTTGCGGATATACGGCAAACCGTCGGGCGTGTCCGGGTTCGGCCACCAATAAACGCCGAAACTCATGTAATCGTGTTTGTCGCCGCTTGGCGGAGTCAATGTTTTTGAAGTGACGAACAGCATTTCGGATGTCAAATGCCGGTCGGCGTCGTTCAGCAATTGGCGATAAGCCTTCACGAAACCGGGTGCCCCGGATTCGATTTGCCGTTTGGAATACTCCAACAGGCGGAAATCCCAATTCCACGGCGTGTTCAGTGTTTGCGCCGAAACAGCCGAATACGAAAAGATAACAAAAAGAAAGAGAAAACGCATGGGAATTTTATTATTGCGCATATATCTTGGAAAAGCTCCGATTCATTGCCGTCAAAAACTGAAATTACGAAATAATTGTCGATTCGCTATCGTTCGTTACCCCACAACTTCGGGTCATTGCCCATGTTTTTCCTCCATTCGTGGCGCCAACGATGAATATCGTTCGTGTTGATCATCGGTTTGGGCTGTCTGACTTCTTTACTCGGCGCGGCCGGCAATGCCGAAGCCTCCGTTTGATACCAATACGCAACCGTTCCGATATCCAATGTCATGTTGTTGCCGTGTCCGTGTTCGATGGTCGCTTTCAACGATTTTTCGAAGAATACGGGATCGTTGATGAAAAAACGGTACACGTGCGTGCGGCCCAACCACCCTATGTCATTGTTGACACGCGGATAGCCGTAGTACGGATGATAAAACTCTTCTTTCGGACACCACGAGGTGTTGAAAAAATCTTCGGTTCCCGTCCCTACCATGCGGGGCGTCGCTTCGCCGTCGATATACCACATGTCGTCGCCTTCGCCGTACCACATCGGCGAGGGACAATGCATGTAATAGTTGATTCCCACGAAATGCCCTTTACCTTTGATGTCGGCAAACACATAATTGTTCTTGCCGTCGGTGTTGCTGCCCTGTTTCCCGACCACGCCCCATTCGGTTTCTCCTTCGGGAAGGGCTTCGGTAAGCTCGTGGTTATACCAGGCGTGAAATCGCCCCGCATCTTCGGGTAATTTCGGCATTTCCACATAATCGATATAATAATAGAACGCTTTGATATCCTTATCCGTTTGATTCTCGATCTCTATTTTTGCTCCTTTGGCAAACGGCATGGAGAAATACGAAACCAGCCCCGTTCCGTTTTTGGGGCCTGCGGCTAAAGGAAATGACGAAAAATTATATTGTTCGTTCCATCCTTGTCCGAAAAACGGGCCTATGGGCGATTCCACCGAAGGATAATCCTTACCGTCCCAATACATCCGCAGAATGATGTCGTTACGGCTCAGCACACCGGGGCCCGGCGAAATGGTAATCCAAATGTGATTGATCGCTCCGGCGCCTTTTACGTCAAAAAGAACCGCTTTGTCACCCGGCTTGATGTTGGTGAGACGATCGTTGTTGCCGCCCGTGCGATCGTAGCTGCTTACTCTTTTGGTTTTTACGTCCCGGCGTATTTTCGATAAATCGTACATCTCGTTGCTAATGCCTTGTCCGAACACGACCGATGATGTAACGAATGCTACAATGGCGAAAGAAAATAATACTCTTTTCATTTGATTCAATTTTTTAATTGTTAAAACACACAAATCAATTTTTTCATTTTTTCTACGAAAATGCTTTGCTTAAACGTTAAAGCAAAACGATACATTTTTTGTTTACACCGAACCTGAAAGGAGTTTCGGTATGCATGCACACCGGAACAAAACTTGCGCGCGTTTGAAACGTGTGCAAGCATCGTGTCAGACTACAATTTCCACGGTTTGCGATATTCGTAACTCAGCAGAGCGTTGGCTTTTTCGCTGTTGGTGAAACGCTCCTTGTCGGCATCCCATTGCAGGCGTTCTTTGGTGACCAATGCAATGTTGGCCAGATGCGCAAAACAGGTGGAGCGGTGACCTTCTTCTAACGTACAGAAAGGCGTTTGGCGCGATTTGACGCAATCCAAAAAGTTGCGAACCACCGAAGCCGTGCTTCCGCCGCTCGAACCGTCGCTCAACATTTCGTCTTTGTGGGTGTATTCCTCTTCCTGTAAGGATTTCTTCCATGTTTGGAACTGTCCCGGGCCGACGGGAACGATCTTGTATCCGCGTTCGCCCGCATACAGCGTTCCGTAGGTGCCGCGGAGTTCTATTTCCCCGTAAGGGAACAACCCGCCGCCGCAGGCCTCGTAGATACCGAAAGCGATCAGCATACCCGATGCAAATTCGAACGTTACCTGCATGGTGTCGGGGATGTCGCCATCGTGGTCGACGGCATATTTGGCGCCGACGGCGCTTACGGCAACGGGTGCGCGTTCGCCTGTCAGCCAGCGGATCACGTCCATATAGTGTACGCCCCAATTGCCCATTTGGGTGGAGTAGTCGCTCCACCAACGAAATTTATACGGGGCGATGTTGTATTGATACGGGCGGTATGCGCGCGGGCCGAGCCATGCGTCCCAATCGAAATTTGCGGGCGGCGCTTCGGGCTTCATTCGGCCCACGCCCGAAGGATACATGTCGCTGACGCGCGCTGCTCTTGCTACGGTTATTTTACCGAGCCGCGCTACGGTATTTTCCCCGATCAATTTCCGGTATACCGCCGATCCGCGACGATTCAACCCAACAGCAACCACTTGTTTGCTTGCCGCTTGCGTTTCTATCATTTTGCGTCCTTCCGCAACGGTGGCAGTCAAAGGTTTTTCGCAATACACGTCTTTTCCCGCTTTGACGGCTTCAATGGTTTGCAGCGCGTGCCAATGGTCGGGCGTGGCAATGCATACGGCGTCGATACTCTTGTTTTCAAGCAGTTTTTGCCAATCTTTGTACAACTTCGGTCGGGTCGGAAATTTTTCGCCCATTCGGGGTATTTGCCCTTCCATATCTTTGAGGTAACGCGGGTCGACCTCACTGCGATTACGCGACATGTACGGTTCGTAAACATCGCAGAGAGCGGCTATTTCGCAATCGTTGTGTTTCATGAACAAGTCCATCAGTTGCGATCCGCGATTGCCGATACCGATGAATCCCATGCGGATTTTGTCGTTGGCGCCCAAAACTTTGCCCGATACGGGAAATACGTTTGTGCCGATACCTATTCCTGCAGCCGCTATGGCCGATTTTGCAATAAAGTCTCTTCTTGATTGATTGTTTGTATTCATCTATTTGATTATTTCGAGGTTACATTTTTTTAAGCCCCTTCCGGCAAAAAATACATTTTTCCGTCGGCACAATACGCTAATGTATCAAAACGGAAAGATAATCCGAGTCGTTTTGATATCGGTTCAACAAATGCGTCGCATCGATGTCCGGATATTTACGGGCGGCAATTCTTGTCATCGCGATAAATATCGACTTATTGATCGGCTTTATTTGAGGGTATTCCCACGGTTTTCCCTCGGCATAAGGCAGCATCCAAAGATATGCTTTTTTGATGCTTTTTCCTTCGGGATCGGTATAATTCCATAAATCGATATTCGCATTTTCGGCCATTGCCGCCAACTGGAAAAATCCGAACAGGTTCATTTGCGAATATGTCCACGAAATCGTTCTGGTCAACTCGTGCGGTTGTCTGCCGTCGGGTTCCAATTGAGCGGAAATGCGCGCTTTGGTCGTTTCGTTCAATACTTTTGCGGCTTCGGCGGTTTTTCCCGCAAACAACATCATGGCTACGATTTGTACATCGTAATACGTGCCGTGATTGTTTCGGGCTTTGGCCTCGTCCAACCCATTGTTGCTTGTCTGCATCCATTCGAGATATTCGCCGAACCAATGCTGAAGCCCGTCGTATTCGTCGCCGGACAAACGACCGGCATGTTTCAGGATTTGTATCCCGTCAAGGGCATATATCAACATACGCGTATCGATCAGTCCTACGCCGCGCCCCTCGGTTCGTCCGGGTATGGCTTGCGCGTAATTCAAGTTGGGATTCATGCGGGTAGCCTCATCGAGAAACCAAACGCGAATCATTTCGCAGGCTTTGTCGGCATATTTTGTGTTGTCGGAAAAGAAATAAGCAACCGACAATAATTGAACGTCATTACAGAGTTGATGAAAAAATTCCGAATCGGTTATTCCGTATATTTCGGGGTTGAAGTGGCCGTCCTTTCGAATGTAGGGCAACCCGTCGGGTTTCGTGCTGTCGGGCCACCAATAAGTACCCATGCTCATATAATCGTGTTTGTCGCCGCTCGGCGGTGTTTTGGTTTTCATCGTCACCGCATACGGCCCGTTATTGAGCGCTTTGTCTGCCGCGGCAATCAATCCGTTCAATGCGACGGTCGATTGCGGGTCGTCGTTTTTTATTTTTTGCTTATTGGCGACAAGAATGTCGGATTTCAAAAGAATGGTCGGCGGCGGGTCGGATGTTGTATTGCACGAAACGCAAGCGATGGCGCAAATACATGCGATAAAGAATTTTTTGATTAACGGCATGATTTGTTCGGGTTAATGGCAGTTAAGGACGCGTTCTTAAAACATCACGTTTTCGAAAATAAACTGTTGATCGGGTTGTGTTTGGTATTCTTTCAGAAAAGGCGAGTATGTTTTGACATCTACTTTCCCGGTGCGCGTGTCGATGGTGAGTATCCTGAACCAGCCTTCGTCGCCTTTGATCCCCTCGACGCCTCTTTGGTAGTTGGCCAGCATTTGGTATACCTTGTTGCCGTTGACGCCTTCGCTTACCAATGTTCCTACGCCGTCGTTGAGCACGTGCCCGCTGAATACGAAAATGATGTTCGGGTAACGGCTCACCAACTTGCTCCACATTTGTTCGCCGTCATTAACGGCGTTTGCGCCCGTTTCCTTACCCAGTCCGTAATTTTGCGGCAACCATTTGTCGCCTTCGCCCATGCGCGTGTCGTCCGAGTACATGTATGCGTGGGTGTTGATGATGACCTTGTGCCCCGGATGTTGTTTGATCACCCCGTCGGCCCAATCGATAACGCAATTGCGCGGCCCGAATTCCAGCGAAAGTATCAGCCACTTGTACCCGCCTGCTTTGAATGTGTGCCACGTGTTGTCCATCTTCCCCGACTCGTATGCTCCGCCGAAGTTTTTCGTCTTGCTGTACTTTTCGTAAGGAAAATAACGATTGAATAACTCGGTTTCGCGAATATCCGATTTTCCGCCGTTGCCGATGTCATGATTGCCCGTAACCACCGTGTAAGGCGCTTTGCCGTCGAGCAGGCTCATTGCCGAAGCGGCAACCTCCCACTGCTGATCGGTGTTGTTGCCCGTAATGTCGCCTTGTTGCAGCACAAAAGCGACACTGTCGGCATGATCGACAATCCATTGTGTCTGCGAACGGAATGTTTCGGGATATCGAGCCGAATAGGTTTGCGTGTCGGGCATCAGCACCAATTTGAATACTTTACTGCTCGAACACGATAGGGTTAATGCCGAAAGGCACAAAAGATAAAGAACTGTTTTCATGCGAATTATAATTATCGGTTATTGTTGATTTTCATATAAGTGCCGGATACAACCGGGCAATGATGCTTAATCGTTTAAGCAATGCAAAAATATATAAAGAATCGAAGTTTCCAAAAAAAAATGTGACGATTAGTGTTATTCTTCTCTCGCAAAGGCGCCAAAGACGCAAAACGAGAAAAATACGAATGCACAACCGAGCAGGCGATAAAACTTGACCGTGCAAAATTTAGCAATCAATGGGTTAAAATAAACAAGGGATCCGTTTCATTTTTGTTTTGCGTCAAAATAGAACCAAGGTCTATATCGGGATACTTTTCGGCTGCAATTTGAGAAAGCTCTATAAATCCCGATTTATCAATCGGTTTGATCTGTTTGTATTCCCACGGTTTACCTTCGGCATAAGGTAACATCCAAAGATATGCTTTTTTTATGCTCTTTCCGCCCGGGCTTACATAATTCCATAAATCGATATTTACGTTTTCGGCTAACAATGCCAATTCGAAAAGTCCGTTCAGATTCATTTGCGCGTATCCCCACGAAACCGTTCTCGCAAGTTCGTGCGGTTGGCGACCGTCCGTCTCCAATTGTTTGTCGATGCGTTTTTTGGTTTGTTCGTTCAATATTCTTGCGGCTTCTTCATTTTTACGCAGGAACAGCGACATAGCCACGGTTTGCACATCATAGTATGTGCCGTGGTTATTGTGTTCTTTGGCCTCGTCGATTCCGTTGGGGCTTGTGAGCGCCCAATTCAGAAATTCTCCGATCCAAGTTTGCAAGCCGTCATATTGGCTTTGCGTCAATTGCTTACCGCTCTCCAATATTTGAATCCCGTCAATGAGGTTCACAATTACACGCATACTGATCATGCCTATTCCCCTGCCGTCGGTAATTCCCGGAATGGATTGCGCATAATTCATATTGGGGTTCATGCGGGTGGCTTCGTCAAGAAAAAACACACGGAGCAGTTCCGCAGCTTTGGCTGCATATTGTCGATTGCCGGTAAAAAAATAACCGACAGCCAACAGTTTCACATTACTGCAAACCGCGGATAAATATTTGCCATCGGTCAATTGACGTACTTCAGGGTTTGTTTCGCCGTCTCTTCGTATGTATGGCAAGCCGTCGGGTTTATCGGGGTCGGGCCACCAATACGGCCCTTGACTCATGAAATCGTGTTTGTCGCCGCTCGGAGGCGTTTGTACTTTTTGAATCACCGAATACGGGCCGTACATCAAAGCGGTGTCCGCTAATGCCGTCAAGCGGGTCAACGCATCGACCCGCAGAGGATCGTTTTCTTTTATTTTTTGCCGGTTACGCATTAATGCATCCGGTTTTATAAGAAATGTTTGGGGCAGATTGTCGATCGACTTATTTCCGTTGCCGGTTTTAGCGGAACAGGACAGAACAAGCAATGCCGCGATCGAAACACATAAATAATTTAAATGGTTCATCTTTTTAATTATAGATAGGGTTAATTTTATTGCTTAAACGTTTAAGCAATGCAAAAATATGTAAAGAATTGAAGTTTACAAAAAAATACAACAATTTGTATCATTATTTATGCAGATCAAAGATTGGAAAAAATATCTGTCAAGTTTCAAGAACTTGACAGATATTTCATTTTGCCGGTTTGATGTTTCGCACACAACTTGACCGTGCGAAGTATACAAAGGTTTACTTTAATTCTTCAAACCCGATATTGTTCACATCACCGCCGATTGCGGTATTTTTATCGTTGATGATTACATCGGAAAAATACCATGTGGTTTGTCCGGCGCCGGCATTCGAAGCGCTCAAGCGAGGACACGTAACTCTAAATTCGGATACGAGCAAAGCATCTAAAGCGATGCCGTTATCGTTGAAGAAATTGCGTATAGCGGGACTTTTATCGATCCAAACAGCGCCGTCGACACAAGCCGTAAAGTAAAGGTCGGCGTCGATGGTAACGGTGAAAGTGTGATCGGTGCCGGCATCGAACCGAAAACGTTCGTCCCTGCCTTGAATGGCTCCGGTAATAAACGGTTCGGGGTTCGGATTGTTTGTTCCCGCACTTGTCGAGAAATCCGAAACGGCTCTTGTCGGGTCGTAATTCTCCATGCGCAGACGCCAATTATCGTTCGATCCGGAGGCAGGCGGGCAAAACTCCCAACGTATTTCTCGGATGAATCGTTTGTTGGGCATCGGTTGCGTAAAAAACAGACTGATGTATGTCGCTCCGTTGCCGCTTGTTACGTTGGTTACCGGTTTATATTTGGTGTATCCCATTTTCGTTTGTACGGAAAACGGCGGAAATAACGGTATTGCGGACATCGATCTGCGAATATTGGGATCGCTTGTAGATGTGGAAGGCACCAGTAATCCGACAGCCTTGCCGTTGATTTTCTCGTTCCATGCCAAGGTGGTATTGGTGCTAACCCAACCTCCGGGGTTTTTGAGGTTAAGAAAATCTTCGCGGAAATAATTGACCACTTTCATTTCGGTCTCGCGTGTGTCAGAATTATTTTTGGTTTCGGCTGTCACTTTTACCGTGTAATTTCCGGGCGAGTCGGGCGCAATCCACAGATTTTGATACAGATTTTTCAATTTGTCATCGTCGAAGCCGCCGCCGGTACACGACCAATCGTAATTGATTTTGCTCAGATCGCCGTTAACTCCGGCCCACACTTCCACTTTTTCGCCGAAATAGAAAGTGTCGCCTCCTCTTCCGAGCGTAATGATTTCCACGGGTTCGTCTTTGCATGCGGCCAATAATCCGGCGCATATCGCGTATATTGCGAAATATCTTTTGATTTTCATAAAATTCATTTTTAGGATTTGAGCTTTAGTTAAACGCTTCTTTCACGGGCGGCATCAACCATCTGTCCATTACGTGCACTCTTCCGTTGGTTGCCATCAGGTTGGGCGTTCGCGGACGAACACTTGCAAAGGAAATGTTGGTGCTCGTGCCCGGAATCCGATATGCCGTCGGCACTCCGGGATAATTGTTGATAAACATGTACCCGTAACGATCGCCGGCCGGTATATACATGCTTACTTTTGCCGTATCGCCCGAAGCATAGGTGTCGAGCCATGTGGGATTAACAACCGTCATTTGTTCGAACCCGTAAATACCTTTCAAAATATGATATTTCAGCATTTCCGATACTTGTTCTTTAGGAAATTGCGACCACACACCCGGAATAATATAATTGTTCGGAGTTTTTTCGATCCGATTGACATTAAAATACGAGGCGGTTGTATAAATATCGATCAACGCCGTGTTGGTTAACAAGAAATATGTGTTGCCGGGAGTTGTATACAGACTCGTAAGCGCCGGATCGTTCACGTATTCGATGGCTTCCAACATTCCGGAAAATAATTCGGGACGTGATTTGATGAATGTCATTACATCGACGCCCAATTCTTCGCTTGCATGCGTTTCCGGATAATCGTATCCGTCTTGTAATTCCATACCCAATAGGGTACAGCCGCTCAGCACACAGGCCAATAATAAATTAAAGGAAATATTTTTGAACTTTTTCATATCGGTGTATTTTTATAATTACACATTATTCGCTGTAAGGATAATTCTGATCGCCCACTAACATCGGGTTTGCGTTGAAAGCGCCCGAAATGATGGGGAAAAATACTCTGTTGATATTTTCATCTTCGTAATCGGTTAAACCTGCTCTGTTCAATACTGTTTTGTTTACTTTCGAGCGTAAGTATTGATAACAATCAGCCGGTATTTGATACCCGGGACCGCCCGATTCGTCGTAATAAGGCTTGGTAAAAGCAGTTTTGCCGATGCGGCAAAGATCGAACCATCGCTTTCCTTCGCCCATAAATTCCAATTGGCGTTCATCCAATATGGAATATTGCAATGCCAAACCTTTGTCGGGTTGTTGGTCGTAATAAGCCATAAAATTGGTAGGGTCTTCCTGCTCGGTAGGAGTGTAGCCCATACGAGCACGCACAGCCCGCAATATGTTCAAAGATTCGTCGTACTTTCCGGTTCGTGCCAAGGCTTCGGCACGTAATGTCATCACATCCGCATAACGATATATCGGCATTTGGGTGTTGTTGTGATTGGTATGGACATACACGAATTGTTTTCCGTCCCATTCGGCAAATTTACCGAACTTTACGTCGACAGTGGTATTATAGGCATTTTCCGATTTGTATAATACGGTGTCAAAACAAAACCAATATCGTGCATCCGATTTTTTCAAATCCTTGGGATTGTAGCGGTCGAGCAGTTTTTGCAAAAGCGTTCCGACTTCGCGATAATCGCTCGTGCCCTGATTTCCCAAAAAGGCGCCTGCTCCCATTCCAGCACTTGCTTCCACACGATCCCAATACATGGTAAAGACCGTTTCGGTAGACGATAATGCTCCGGCCGGTGTCATGAACAAGGCTTTCCAATCGTCTTGCTTGGTGATCCATTTACAGTTTGCGGCAGCCAGAAAGGCGTCGGAAGCGACAATAACGTTATCATATTCCTGAAACCAAGCATATACATCGGTTTGCAAAGCATATACGGCCGCTTTGTTGATGTAGAATTTGCGGGTATTGTCGCCGCTGATGCTTTTCAACGCCGATTCGATATCCTCTTCTATTTGAGCGCGTACATCTTTGATGCTCGAACGCGGTTTGTCGATCTCTTGCGAAAGACTTTCCAACGCTTCGGTAACGATCGGCACGCGCCCCCATGTTCTCATGGCGTAGAAATACATCAACGCGCGCATTGCGTAGCATTGTCCCATATATTCTTCGTAAATATGGGTGGCTCCGTCAACATTGTTGTCTGCCATGGTTTTCAAATACTTTAGTCCGAGATTGCAATACATGATGGTTTTGTATAAGTCGCGCCAACTAACTCCCGACGTGATGCTGCTGAGGCGGTTGTATACATACTCTTGTTGTACGGTGCCACGGCCTTCCAAATCCGCATTATCCGAACGCACTTCGCCCCAATAGAAATATCCCAGCCTGAGTGTCGATTGCATCAGATTGTAGATGCCCGCCATCCAAAAATCGGCGTCTTTTTTCGACTTCCAATAAGTCCCCGGAGCAATGTCCGAACGGGGAGCTTCGGTCAAGAAATCATCACATTGCACAAATAATAATGTAAAACTTGCCAATATGGTATAAATGATTGCTTTTTTCATGATCAGTTATTTATCGATTAAAAACCTATGTTAATACCAACCCCCATTTCTCTTTTGCGGGGATAAACTCCCGTGTCTTCACCCGGGTTCAGCACAGAGGATTGGTTTACTTCGGGATCGAACCCCGAATAATTAGTCCATGTCAGCAGGTTGTTACCGTACATGTAAAGCGTAACGTTATCCATGAAAGCTTTGCGTGCCCATCCTTTTTTCAGCTGATAGCCGAGCCTGAGATTTTGCAAGCGGATGAAAGAACCGTCTTCCAAGAATAAATCGCCTCCGGGCCGGTTATTTCCCGTGAAATTGACCCTCCGATACGCATTCGTGTTTTGTCCCGGAAATTTCCACATATTGTTAATCGTATAAGGTGTAGGAGTGGGATTGGTTGACGAATACTGCGTGGCCTCGCGTTCGCGCGAATTGTACACTTTATTCCCGAAACTTCCGTAGAAAGAAAACGTAAGGGTAAAGCCTTTATACATGAGTGTATTGTGCCATCCTGCAAACCACGAAGGATGTCCTTTACCTATTATTTGTCGGTCGTCATCGGTGATGTCGCCGTCCAAATTTCCTTCCTTGTCGGGAAGATCTTCCCAAATGAGATCGCCTGCCTGCAATACGGTGCCGTTGTACGATTGTTGTTTCGGAGTACCGTTGTAGGGAGTACCGTCGGGTAACGTATAATCCAATAAATTTGGTTCTTTTGCTTTATTGAGAATCACATTCCCGTGCTTGTCTTTCTCAAATACCGGTATCAATCGTGTTTTAAAATCGTCCGTCCAAGCGTTCGATTCGTTATATGCGTACACACCATGCTGTTTCCACCCGTAAAACAACCCGGCTTCGGAGCCTTCGCCGACCCACCACAGTCCGTCGACGCGATCGCCGCTCGGCAAATAAGTGATTTTATTTTTGTTGGCAGACCAGTTAACCGAAGTTATCCAAGTGAGATCCCGGTTTTCGACGGCTCGCAATGTCACCATCAATTCAATTCCCTTATTTTGTACCGATCCCAGATTAGTGCGTACCGTATTGTAGCCCGATTCGTAAGCCAACGGAGACGAGTACAACAAATCGTCGGTATTTTTCACGTAATAGTCGCCCACAAGGGCCACACGTCCGTTCAGGAATGTCAAATCAATCCCGGCGTTATATTGCGTGGTCGTTTCCCATTGCAACAATGTATTTCCCATGTTGGTGTCGGGCTTAATACTTTTTGTACCGTAATAATTATTCGAAAAATTGTAAACGGCATACGCATCATAATCGCCGATACTTTGTTGCCCCGTCCGCCCTGCGCTGAATCGCAACATTCCGTTGGTCAACACATTGTTGAACCATTCCATGAATTGTTCATCCGAAAAACGCCATCCTACCGACGCCGATGGAAAATATCCCCAACGACTGTCGGATCCGAAACGCGACGAGCCGTCCGCACGGATAGTGGCATTCAACAGATAACGACTTTTATAATCGTAGCCGACACGAGCGAAAAAACCGGCCAAAGAGTTCCCGTCTTCCGATGTGTAGGTATCTCCCGCCTGAAAAATATTTCCTGCCGCGTTCAACGTTTTTACGGTTGTCGAAGTATACAAATCGCCCCGTATGCGTGCAACTTCCCTGTCGGTTTTTTCGAAAGTGGCTCCCGCTACAGCCATTGCATGATGTGCATTGTCGAAAGTTTTTGAAAACGTAGCCCACAAGTTTCCTTGTGCATAAATGCTCATCGTGCTGTAAAACCGGCCTTTCGGCGGCGTGGGATCAGCTTCGAAAACGGGAATTTCATGATCGTAAGCATTCTGTACCTGATAGGTAGCCGTTGCGGCAAGATCGCCGTCTATACGCAACCAATCGGTAATCTTATACCCTACACCTTGAAATACCTGTCCTCGGTATTGCTTGGTGGTATTTTCTCTCAAATAAAGCTCCGATATGGGATTGTATTGTCCCGATAAATAATATACCCAACTTCCGTCAGGATATTTAATGGGAAACATGGGAATACGACTCAACGAAGCCTTGATAGAGTACCGTTCATCGATCGAAGTTTTGTCCGTTACCCAAAAATTGAGTCTGGAAGTCAGCGTCCAACGATCGTTAGGCTGATAGGTCATATTGTAACGTCCGCTCAAACGTTTGTAATATGTATTTATGACAATCCCCTCGTCATCCAGATATTGAAGACTACCGCGATATTTCAGTTCCTTGCTTCCGCCGGAAACGCTGAGATCAACCTGATTACGAACGGCGGTTTGCGTCATCAAATCTTGATAATAATTGTCCGAATTTTTATCGTAGCCCGTCGAATCGTTTCGATGAGGATGCATGCCGGTATTGCCCGAACGTCCGAACGCCTCCCTTTCCATACGACTTGCTTGCGGAATTTTGTTGGACAAAGTGCTGTAACTGTTTAAATATTGAATATCTACTTTGGCCTTGCCTTCTTCACCCTGTTTGGTGGTAACAATCACCACACCGTTGGCCGAACGCGAACCGTAAATGGCTGCCGACGCGGCATCTTTCAATATTTCGATGGATTTGATGTCGTTCGGATTGATATTGGTGATACTCATCTGAACACCGTCGACAATATACAACGGCTCCGATCCGCTGTCCGTCAAAGTGGACGCTCCGCGAATACGTATGTTTGCTCCGGAACCCGGCGAACCCTCGTTGCTTAACACCTGAACGCCGGGGGCAGCTCCCTGCAAAGCATCAAATATATTTACCGGCTGCCTTTCCTTAATAGCGTCGGAGCTAATGGATGCTATGGCTCCGGTGATGTCGCGTTTTGCCTGTGCCCAATATCCGGTAACCACCACTTCCTCCAGTTCCATCAGATCGGGTTTCAGGGCAATATCCACTTGTTGTTTATCGTTTACGGCAACCTCTTGTTTTGTATACCCCATAAACGAAAACACAAGCACGGCATTTTTATCGGGTACTTCAATAGCATATTTCCCGTTAATGTCGGTAACCACGCCGATGGTCGTGCCTTTAACCACCACATTAACGCCTGGCATCGGTTCGCCGTGCTCGTCGGTAATATTCCCGGTTACGGCAATACCTTGTTGCAATTCTTTGGGCGTAATAACGATCATGTTGTTTTCGAGCATTTTGTATGTAATCGTAGCGCCTTGGAATACTTTGGAAAGCAGTTGTGCCACATCATCGGTTTCCAAATCGATTGATATTTTTTTGTGAATGTCGGCAAAATTATCGCTGAAAAAGAATCGATAATTGGTTTTGCTTTCCACCGTTTTTAAAATATCCCGTACGGTTGCATTTTCCATCTTGATGCTGAAAACAACATTTTGAGAGTATACGGTATTTGCCGTCAGATGAACTATTGCGACAAATGTCAACAAAAAACTGATTTTCATAATTAACACGAACTTGCGCCGGTTTTTTAAAGGAGTAAACCGACTCATTAGAAATAATTTCATATCTTTGTTTTTAATTAATTAAATCCTTTTTCCCAAAATAGATTCTGATATTTTTCTTTTGGGAAATTGACGAGATTAATAAAGATGAGGTTATATCCCTGCAAGGCTGACCTCATGAATAACACTCTCGGGATCGGAACCGTAAATTCCGATCCCGTTTATTATTTTATTCCGTTATCGATATTCCATAGGCTGTTTTTTTAGTTTATACCGGTTGACTATTGATTGGTTTTCCATGCTTTTTTATATCTTTTTTCCAATTGTTTATCTACGGTCAGCGTCACTACGCCTTTGTCGATACTGTATTTGAGCGGGATACTGTACGTGAAGATATTGAATATTTGCTCCAACGTTTCGTTTTCGATAATTCCCGTAAAATTATACTCTTTCAATTCTTCGGAGGTAAAACGGATACTGACATCGTAGCGTCGTTCCAACTCGATGGCGAGATTGCCGAAATTTTCATTGTCGATGATCCAACGATCTTCCTTCCACGATATATGTTTTTCGGTTTTTCCGTGAAGGATGGTCGGTAAAGGTATCGGTTCCTGCCGGTGTATGTCATTCAAATTGTTGACGGCTGCGTTATCCGTTCTCGTTTCGACCGATTCCGGTTCTTTTTTGAGGCTCGAAGTGCGGTAACTGATACTTTGATCGGGCTTCATTTTTATTACGAAAGCTCTTTGTTGGTCATCCACACCTTCGATAGTAACAAGTCCTTTGACCAACGTAGTGGTTATTTGGTTGTCCTCGGGATAGGCTTTGACATTGAATGCCGTTCCGGTAGCTTTGATTTGCAGATTTCCCGCTTTTACGATAAAAGGCTTGTCGGGATTGGTTTGTACATCAAAATATGCTTCTCCGGTGAGTTTGACGTCGCGTTCTCGAAAATTGTAATCGGAACGAAAAACCAATTTGCTGCCCGAATTCAGCCACACCGAGGAACTGTCGGGCAACACCACATACGCCCTCGAACCGTAATTCGCCTGATAAATAATTTCGCAGCTTTGTCGGTCAAACCGGCGATTTGCAAAATACATTGTAACGCTGCCGGAAAGGATCATTAACAGAGCCGCTGCAGCGGCATATTTTAATTGTCGACGCGGCCATATCGGTTTTTGTGCTTTCTGTAATTGTCTTCTTTTCTCGGAAATCGATGTCATCGAAATTCTTTCGGTTACTTTATCCAACGCTTTTTCGATCCGTTGCAACGGTAATCTGCCTGCTTGTGCGCTGCTTTGCCATGCGTCGCGCATCCGACAAAAATATTCACAATGCTCGTCATCCGATTCTATCCACGATTGCAATTGCGCCTGTTCCTCGCTGCTTGCTTCGCCGGATAAAAAATTGACGATCAATCGATCGATCTTGCTATTTTCTTCTGACATCAAAGGGTCCATATACATTTAGACGATTTTTGGATGAATTAAGTCTACAAAAGATTTCACTTTTTGTCTTGTATCGACAAAGTTTATAACAAAATAAAAGATAATCAGCAATTTGTCATTGCCGATTTCAGTTTATGCAACGCTCGCGTTATTTGTGTTTTTACCGTGCTGACCGAAAGGTGCAGTTCGTCGGCAATTTGTTGGTGTGTATATTCTTCGAATCTGTTGAGAATAAATATTTGCTTGCATTGCGGAGGCAGTTGATCTATTGCTCGCAACAGAATAAGCTCCATAGGATCGGAATACAATTCTTCGCGAATAGCCAAATCGCTCTCAATATTCAGCAGTTGCATGCGAACAGTTAAATCGTCTATCGAGATTGATTGGTTGTTGAATAAATTTTTCGGGCTTTTCAAATAATCGAAACAGCGATTGCGTACCATTCCTGTCAAATATGCTTTCAGTGATTTAATTTCCGGGAGTTTTGAACGATATTCCCATATCTTGACAAAAGAGTCTTGAACTATTTCTTCTGCCGTTTCGGCATCGCACAGAATATCTTTGGCAGTATAGAACAACAGACTGTAATACGTTTCGAACAACATATTAAATATCCTTATATCGCCTGACACAATGCCTCCAATCAATTGCTGTTCCGATATATGCATCATAATTTTGATCGATATTCAAAATTTGTCTTTACTGTTGACTTTTTGTTTTTTTTGTGATGATTATTTTCAGGTATTGCAGAAATAGATTCATGTCAAGACGCGCATAACAGGATATATAATGTTCTTTTTTAATATGAAAACCGCTTGCTTAAACGTTTAAGCAAGCGTGGCAAAAATAATCATAATAATTGAAGTAACGGATAAAATTCAAACCGGAAAAATAGGAAAAGTGCCGTTGATGGACTTTTCCGTGTCGTATTTCTACTTGTTCGTGAGACATTTCGCACAAACTTGGTCGCGAAAGCTGTCGATACGCACGGTATTAGGCTTCTCCGAAGGCAAATATCACGAAGTAAATATCGCACGAAGTGCAAATACCTCATACCCTTACTCCGATCAACAGCACGTCGTCCACTTGGCTGAGTGCCCCTTTCCAGAGGTCGAAGTTTTCTTTGATCACGCGGTGTTGTTCTTC
>JAVBRP010000006.1:0-10465 GCA_031547815.1 Bacteroidales bacterium
AACCGCTGTCCGCCTGTTATCCAGCGCCTCGCGTATCGATTCCGCCGTACGTTCCTTGGCGAAAACAAGCGTCATCGTGCGGTGCTCGCCTTTGGCAAAATCGTACGACATGCCCGTCGGCTTATGAATGTCGGAATTGCCGACCATGGTCAGGTTTTTGTCGAGCGCCCATTGATGCGCCTCGGGATAATAATCGTGCTTGCTGTTGGCCAACTCGATGCCGTGCATGTAGCCTTGTCCGTACAGCTTGGTGTGCTCGTCGTACCATTTGGTTGTTTCGGGCGCCTGTGAAACCCATCCGGGATGGTTCCAGAATATAAACGCCTTTTGCTTGGCGGCTTCCTTGAAAGCATCTTCGTACTTGGGCGTATCCAAAGGATTGCAGTTTTGCAGAAAAAGCGCGTTCCAATGCCCCGGAGGCATGCTGCGAGTGATTTCCGATCCGCGAATGACAATGATGTCCAAATCGCGCGCAAGTCCCGAAGCAATTTCGTACGAACGATTGTGGTCGCTTTGCATGTCCTTGCTTTTGTGATGCGGCCGATATTCGATGTGCTCGGTAACGGCCACGGCATCCAACCCTTCGATATACGCTTCTTCCACGCGAATGGAGGGCCACACCGAGCCGTCGGAAAATACGGAATGCGTATGAAAATCGCATTTCAAGGTTTTATAACCCGGGATGTCGGGTATACGAATCTCCGTTCTCACCTGCGCTTGACCTGCAAGCGTCCAAAAAAACAATACGATAAAGACAACTTTTTTCATGATTATGGCGTGTTTAAATAATAAGGGGAGCAAGTTACTAAAATTATTCAAAAAAACTTTCAGGAAAGTTAACCGGATACAATTTTTCGGAAGCCCGTGTAACAGCCGTGTACAGCCACCGCAGATATTCGATGTCGGGCGTCTCGTTCGAAAGCCTCCCCGGATCGAGAAACACGCACCGCCACTGGCCGCCTTGCGCTTTATGACAAGTAACCGCGTATGCGAATTTCACTTGCAGTGCATTGAAAAACGGATCTTCCTTTATTTTTTTGTATTGCAGACTTTTAGGCGCGATGTGTGCATAATCCTCGGCTACCGAAGCATACAATTTCCGATTTTGCTCCTCGGAAAGCGAAGCCGTGTCGCCGGTCAGCACATCGAGCATGATCACGGCGGTAAACTCGTAGTTATTGTAATCGGCAAGGCATAGATCGGCCTCGACGAAGCGAAATCCGTACCGTTCGATATGTTTTCGGATACGCACTACCTTCACGATATCGCCGTTGGCAATGAAACTGATGGCCTCCGTATCGCGAATCCAAAAATAATTATTGCGCACCACCATCAAAAAATCGCCCGGCGTCAATTCCTCCTCGCGGTAAAGTATGCGGTTGCGAATGCCTTGATTGTAACGGTTGGCCTGATAGTTGGAACGACAGATGACCGCAACCTCGTCAAGGCCGTATTTATCGTAAGCATCCGAAAGCGTTTCGATCAGGTCGCCGCCCGTGATCCGCTCGACATCCGAATATCCCCGCAATTGAAAAGCCGGATACGCCGGACGGCCGTCTGTGATCAAATTGCGCACAAGCGTCGCGTTATGCAAAATTCCCGATTCCCGGGATTGTCGCACCACTTCGGTCAATGTTTCTTCCGAAACGGTTAATCCGTAAGCCTCCAGATTTCGCTTGTCGAGCGCGGGGCTTTGGTCGCGGCCCACGGGCGGGAGTTGCGCGGTGTCGCCGATGAGCACCAAACGGCAATTGCGATCGTTATAAACGAACATCAACAGGTCGTCCAGCAAATTTCCAGAGCCGAACATGTTTTGGTCGGCGCCGGAACAAGAAATCATGGATGCCTCATCCACAATGAAAAAAGTATTGTTATATGTATTGTAGTTCAGCGAAAAAGCTCCGAACCCGTCGTTCGATGATTTTTGGCGATATATTTTTTTATGAATGGTGTAAGCCGGTTCGCCCGAATAAGCGCTCAACACCTTGGCCGCTCTTCCCGTGGGCGCCATCAGAACCGACCGGATGCCGAAACTGTTTAATGTTCGTACAAATGCCGAAATGAGCGATGTTTTTCCGGTTCCGGCATATCCTTTGACGAGCATTAACCGGTCATTATCGGTCGAAGTCATCATTTCGCACAAAGTGTCCGCCAATTTTTTTTGCCCCTCGGTCGGCTCAAATTGTAAGTTGTTGAAAAATATATCTTTGAGATGATTCTTGAGCATATTAAAAATAATAAAGTACTAAGATAAGATTTCTTTTTAAAAAAATTCATATTTTTGCTGCTAAAAGCGAACAAACCTAAAAACCATTGAAAATTTAAAAATAATGAAAACAGTTATTCAGGTAATCTTACTCATCGGGATTTGCGTGTTGACGTATTTTGTCTATGAAAGTGTGCAAAAGCCCTTACGATTCAACGCCGAAAAAGAAATACGCTACAGCGCGACCATTCAACGGCTGAAAGATATCCGTACGGCAGAAGTAGCATACAGATCCGAATATAAAAAATATACCGGAAGTTTCGATACGCTGATCGCTTTCTTGAAACACGATTCGTTTAAAGTTGTGATGCAAATCGGTGACGAAGACGATTCGGCAGCCGTAGCAGCCGGAAAAATCATTCGGGACACCATCAAGGTGAGTGTGTTGGACTCGTTATTCAAGAAAGGTTACCATGTTGACTCGCTTCGCTATGTTCCTTTCACTCAAGGCGCTCAATTTGAATTGGGAACAAACAACTTGGAAGCAGGTAAGGTTAAGGTAAACGTTTTCGAAGCAAAAGTAGCCAATGACGTATTACTCCACGGAATGGATCCTCAACTTGTAACTAATCTTAATGCCGACAGAAAAAAGATGACGGGATATCCCGGTTTAAAAGTCGGTTCTTTGGAAGAAACCACCAATAATGCAGGTAACTGGGAATAATACATTAGAACCTGCGATAAATCTGATTGACGAAACTTTCGATATTTCTCAATCGGAGAGCTACTTATTGTCCATACAAATCGGTACGGACGGGTTGACGTTTTCTGTCTTCAACACCGTCATCAACAAATATATTGTCCTGCGGCATTATCATATTGATGCCGCAGGTGCCGATTTTTCGGCCGATGCGTATGAGCCGTTTTTTGAGAACGACGATCTGCTGAAGCTCCGGTATAAGAATTGTTTTCTGTTGTGGATTTCACCGCGCTGCACCTTGGTTCCCGAACATTTGTTCGATCCTTCCGCCGCGGCCGCCCCGGTCTTGAATTTCAACCACGGCCGGAAAGCGGGCGAACAAGTGCTTCAAAATTACATCCGTTCGGGAAAGTTGTATAATATTTTCTCTTGCCCGAAGGCTTTGATCGATCTGTTCGGAAAATATCGCCCGGCAGGCGGCACCTTTTTTCATCATGCCACACCGTTCGTCGATTCAGTCATTGCCGAATCGATGTCGTCGTCCAAGCCCCGCGCGGCGATATACTATTATGAGGATTGCATGGACATAACGGTGGTAAAATCCAAGAAACTGTTGCTGTACAATACGTTTCATATCAAAACACCCGAAGATTCCGTTTATTATCTTGCGGGTGCGCTCAATCTGTTCGATATGAATTTGGCAACGACGAAAGTTTTCTATGCCGGAAATCTCAAAGAAATGCCTCCGCAAGCAGAAATCATCAAGAAATACGTCGAACGCGCGGTACAATGCGAAACGCTCGAAACGGTGACTTACAGCCACTACCTGACGGAAGCGTTGCGCACGCGATATATCCACCTGTTCAATTTGATCGGGTGCGTATCATAGGCGGCACATACAGGGGAAAACAAATTGCCCCCGACAATAGGCTTACACTCAGACCGACTACGGATTTTGCCAAAGAGGGGTTGTTCAATATTCTTGCGAACCGCTACGATTTGTCGACTTTCGATGTTTTGGATTTGTTTGCGGGAACGGGAAGCATCAGCTATGAGTTTGCTTCGCGCGAATGTCCACTGATTCATGCGGTAGAGATTGAGCCGCCTCATGCGGGGTTTATTCGCAACACTGCCGCGCGGCTCGGATTTCGCCAAATTCGCGTTGTCCGCGATGATGCATTTCATTTCCTTTCGATTTGTAAAGCGCGCTACGACATTATTTTTGCGGATCCTCCGTACGACCTGCCGCGTATCGAAGAAATCCCCGCCGCGGTGTTCGAACGGGATATTTTAAAACCCGAAGGCATTTTAGTGGTGGAGCATTCCAAGCGGACAGATTTTTCGGGACACGAATATTTTTTGGACCTTCGCAACTACGGCAACGTGCATTTCAGCTTTTTCCGCCGCCGATCATGAAAAGAACAAATACGGTGAGCCTCGCCCGGGTGATCGACGAAGTGCTCAAGGAATACAATATCAGCGACAAGCTCAAGGAAACCCGCGTCATCGGCGCTTGGGCGGAAGTCTTGGGGCCGCTGGCGAAAACAACCGAAAAGCTGTACATCAAAAACAAAGTGTTGTTCGTTTGCCTCACGTCGTCGGTGGTACGCAACGAATTGTCGATGATGCGGGCGATGCTCATAAAAGCATTGAACGAAAAGGCAGGAAGCGAAGTAATTACCGATATTGTATTCCGATAAACCTGTTCGTTTGGTTTTTCATCGAACATTCGCCCGGTATCGGAAAACTTTATACCTTTGTCGGCTTTCGGAGTTTTTGGATTAATCATGAATTGGCTTTACGATTTATTATTTACCGACGGTGTGGCGCATACCGTCCTGCTGTTGGCTTTTGTCATTGCCGCGGGCATTATGCTGGGCAAAATCAAGATATTCGGCATTTCGCCCGGTATGACCTTGGTGCTGTTTGTCGGAATAGCCGTTTCTCATTTCGGATTCCGCGTAGAGCACCACATTTTGCACTTCGTAAAAGAATTCGGGTTGATATTGTTCGTGTTTGCCGTCGGGTTTCAGGTCGGGCCCGGTTTCTTCGCATCCTTCAAAAAAGGCGGCGTGAAAATGAACGTTCTGGCAATGGGCATTGTGCTGCTCGGGGCGCTCACCACGCTGATCATTCATTTCGTTACCGGAATTCCGATAACCACCATGGTCGGAATCATGTCGGGAGCGGTGACCAATACGCCGGGACTGGGCGCCGCGCAGGAAGCAAGCGCCGACGTGTCGGGCGTTGCCGACCCTTCCATTGCACTCGGTTACGCGGTGGCATATCCGTTGGGCGTTGTCGGCATCATCGTTTCCATCATCAGCATCCGATACATTTTCCGCATCAATTTCGAGAAGGAAACCCAAGCGCTGCAAGCCGAAAACAATATGCAAAATGAAGCCGCCGATACTTTTTCGCTGGAAGTCAGGAATCCGGCCATTTTCGGTTCCGACATCAAGTCCGTATCCGAACTGGTGGGACGAAAATTTGTGATTTCGCGAGTTTGCCATACCGACGGGCGTATCGAGATCGCCTCGTCCAATTCGATGCTTCATGCAGGCGACAAGGTGCTGGTGGTGACTTCTCCGGCCGAAGCCAAAGCGGTAACCGCATTTATCGGCGTGCCGGTAAATATGAATCCGGCCGATTGGGCGAAATTGGACAGCGCTTTGGTGTCACGCCGTATTCTGGTCAGCCGGTCGGACATCAACGGCAAAACGCTCGGACAACTGAAATTACGCGCCGCTTTCGGGATCAATATCACGCGCATCCATCGCGCCGGCGTCGATCTGATAGCACAACCGGGACTGCAACTTCAATTGGGCGACCGCGTGACGGTGGTCGGCAGCGAACAAGCCATTGCCGGCGTGGAAAAAGTGCTGGGCAACAAGTTGAACCGTTTGAACGAACCGAATTTGATCCCCATTTTCATCGGGATATTTTTGGGTGTGCTGTTGGGAAGTATCCCGTTTGCATTCCCCGGAATACCGCAACCCGTAAAGCTCGGTTTGGCAGGCGGTCCGTTGATTGTAGCCATTCTTATTTCCGTATTCGGCCCTAAATTCAAGTTGATCACTTACACTACCATGAGCGCCAATCTGATGCTTCGCGAAATCGGCATCTGCTTGTTCCTGGCGTGCGTGGGATTGGGCGCCGGCGAAAACTTTGTGAAAACGATCGTCGAGGACGGCGGCGTGAAATGGATCGGCCTGGGAGTGATCATCACCATGCTTCCGCTGATCATCGGCGGAATAGTGGGGCGCAGCTTTTACAAATTGAACTATTACACGTTGATGGGGTTGATGGCGGGCAGCACCACCGATCCGCCCGCATTGTCGTACGCCAACGGTGCGGCCGGCAACGATGCTCCGTCGGTCAGCTACGCATCGGTGTATCCGTTGACGATGTTTCTCCGGGTGCTGATGGCGCAATTGCTGATATTGATCTTCGCGTAAAGAGGATTTTTCCGGTTTCCGGGACATCAGTTGCCTTTACGCCGAAAGTTCAATTCTGGCAGCAGCGCCGGTATTTCCTTTCTTTTGCGTTGCATTAACTGATAAATTCTATGACATACTTTTATAGTAATTTCTCATGAATAAAATCATCATTCTCCTGTTTTGCTTTTTGGCTTCGACAGCCGGCTGCACCTCCCGGAACACGTACATTACCATCGAAACCGATTTCGTAGGCGAGATGGGGGATTTTATGGTTGCCGGAAGCGGCAAGGCAATAATAGATTGGGGCGACGGCTCCGCGCCGCAAACCGTAAAGCTCGGTGAACTGCCCAAGCCGAATTTCATGCAGATCATCACGGATGTATGGCGCGTACCGCATACCTACACCGCGCCGGGCACAAAAATCATAACCGTTACCGGCAATGTTACCGGACTGCGTAGCGGAAGGACGAGGGCGGCGACCGTTATCGACGTTAGTCGGATGCCCGGGCTGAAACTGTTGGAATGTGGAGAAGAGCGATTAACCGCGCTCGACGTAAGCAAAAATACCGTACTTACGGAGTTAGATTGCAGATTCAATGACCTCACCGCATTGGATATAAGCCGGAATACCGCACTGAAGACGTTATTCTGCGGCGAAAACCGCCTTTCCGCACTCGACGTAAGCCGTAACCCCGCACTGAGATGGCTGTATTGCAACGGAAACCAACTGACCGCAGACGCGCTCTCCGAAATATTCGCCGCACTGCCGGCGCGTATCGCCAAAGACGACGCCACCATATATTGCAGCGGCAACCCCGGCTACCCGGAACTTTCCGGAGGCGACAAAACTTTTGTCCGCACCAAAAACTGGAAGATATTATGAATAACGCCCGGAAAAAGGGATCGAGATAAAAGGTCGTTCGAAAAACTATCACCAACAAATAATCCCGATGTGTTTTGCATCGGGACTTTTTATTTGAATGAGAAGTCGATTTATTCTTCCTCTTCTTCCATGCTGTACGCTTTCGCGGATTTCAGCTTGTCGTAATCTTCCATCGAACCGACTACGATCTTCGAATATTCGCGAATACCCGTTCCGGCAGGGATCAGATGTCCCACGAGGACATTTTCCTTGAGGCCGTCCAAATAATCCGTCTTGCCGTAAATGGCCGCTTCGTTGAGCACCTTGGTCGTTTCCTGAAAGGAAGCAGCCGAGAAGAAACTCTGCGTTTGCAGCGCGGCGCGGGTAATACCTTGAAGTATTTGGTACGACGTTGCGGGAACCACGTCGCGCGCTTCGATGATCTTGGCATCGCGGCGTTTCAGCACCGAATTCTCGTCGCGGAGCTTGCGCACCGTGATGATCTGTCCCGGGCGAAGCGCCGAGTCGCCGGCATCCACCACTACTTTTTTACCGTAGATGGAATCATTTTCGTTCATGAACTCCCATTTGTCCACCACTTGGCCTTCGAGGAAGCGAGTATCGCCCGGATCGACCACTTCGACCTTACGCATCATCTGGCGAACGATCACTTCAAAGTGCTTGTCGTTGATCTTCACACCCTGCATACGATAAACTTCCTGAATCTCGTTCACGATATATTCCTGAACCTTTGTGGGGCCTTTGATGGCGAGGATGTCCGACGGAGTGATGGCGCCGTCAGAAAGCGGAGCGCCGGCTTTCACATAGTCGTTTTCCTGAACCAGAATCTGCTTGCTGAGCGGAACCATGTATTTCTTCACTTCGCCGCTCTTCGAGGTAACGAGAATTTCGCGGTTACCGCGTTTTACCTTACCGAACGATACTTCGCCGTCGATTTCGGAAACCACGGCAGGATTCGACGGGTTACGCGCTTCGAACAACTCGGTTACGCGCGGCAAACCGCCCCCGCCGGTGATGTCGCCCGACGATTTTGCAACGGCGCGCGGTATCTTCACCAAGATATCGCCGGCCGAAACCTGTTCTTTATCTTTTACTTGAATATGCGCTCCCACAGGCAAGTTATACGACGAAATAACGGTTTTGTCGTCGCCCATGATACGGATGGCAGGATTCTTTTGCTTGTCTCTCGTCTCGATGACCACTTTTTCGCTGAACCCCGTTTGATCGTCGGTTTCTTCACGATAAGTGACACCGTCCTGCAAATTCTCGAACGAAATTTTACCGGTCACTTCCGAGATAATTACCGCGCTGAACGGATCCCAACGACAGATCAATTTGCCTTTTTCCACTTCTTCGCCGTTCTTGATGAACAGCAACGAACCGTAGGGAACATTTTGCGTGGTGAGCGTGATGCCCGTATTTTTGTCGATGATGTGCAATTCGGCGGCGCGTCCGATCACGATCGATTCATTTTCGCCGTCTTTGTTCACGCGGTCGATGGTACGCAACTCGTCGATCTGCACCACGCCGTCATAACGGGCGATGATGGCATTCGCTTCGCTGCTGATTCCGGCAACGGCGCCCCCTACGTGGAACGTACGAAGTGTCAACTGCGTACCCGGCTCGCCGATGGACTGCGCTGCAATTACTCCGCACGCTTCGCCCAACTGAACCATGCGTCCGGTGGCCAAACTGCGCCCGTAACATTTCGCGCAAACGCCTTTCTTCGATTCGCATGTCAACATCGAACGGATTTCGACCTGCTCGATCGGCGATTCTTCAATCACTTGCGCGATTTCTTCGGTAATTTCTTCGCCCGAAGCGATAATCAATTCGCCCGTGAGCGGATGGAAAATATCGTGCACCGTGGTGCGTCCCAATATCTTTTCGTAGAGCGATTGCACCACTTCGTCGTTATTCTTGTTGGCTGTTGCCAAAAGACCGCGAAGCGTACCGCAATCAGGCTCCGTAATAATCACGTCTTGCGACACATCGACCAACCGACGGGTAAGATAACCTGCGTCGGCAGTTTTCAATGCCGTGTCGGCCAAACCTTTACGAGCGCCGTGCGTCGAGATGAAGTATTCCAACACCGACAATCCTTCCTTGAAGTTTGCCAGGATGGGATTCTCGATAATTTCGGGCCCACCCGAACCCGATTTTTTCGGTTTCGCCATCAATCCGCGCATACCGGAAAGCTGACGGATTTGTTCTTTCGAACCGCGGGCGCCGGAGTCCAACATCATGTACACGGAGTTGAAACCTTGGTTATCGGCGGTCAACTGATCCATCACGATCTTGGTGAGCTTGGCATTGGTATGCGTCCAAATATCCACTATTTGGTTATAACGCTCGTTGTTGGTGATGAAGCCCATGTTGTAGTTCTGCATCACGTCTTCCACCTGCGCGTAACCTTCGTCCACCAATTCGGTTTTTTCTTTCGGAACAATCACGTCGGCAAGGTTAAACGACAATCCGCCTTGGAAAGCCATCTTGTAACCGAGATTTTTGATGTCGTCCAAGAATTGAGCGGTGCGGGCCGTACCCGTCATTTTCAATACATTGCCGATGATGTCGCGCAACGATTTCTTGGTCAATACTTCGTTGAGGAAGCCCACTTCTTTGGGAACGACTTCGTTGAAGAGAATACGTCCCACGGTGGTGTCGATGATCTTGATCACCGGCTTGCCGTGTTCAACCGTATGTGTGCGGACTTTCACCTTAGCGTGAAGATCGGCGCATTTTTCGTTGTACGCAATGGTCACTTCCTCGGGCGAATAGAAAATCAGCCCTTCGCCTTTCACCTTCCGTTCGGGCGTGCTCTTGCGTTCCTTGGTCATATAATACAGCCCGAGCACCATGTCCTGCGAAGGAACGGTGATGGGAGCGCCGTTGGCCGGATTCAAAATATTGTGCGAAGCCAGCATCAACAATTGCGCTTCCAAGATGGCGGCATTGCCGAGCGGCACGTGCACGGCCATTTGGTCGCCGTCAAAGTCGGCGTTGAAAGCGGTACACACCAACGGGTGCAACTGAATGGCTTTGCCTTCGATCAATTTCGGCTGGAAAGCCTGTATACCGAGGCGGTGCAGCGTCGGAGCGCGGTTCAGCAGCACGGGATGACCTTTCAACACGTTTTCCAAAATATCCCAAACAACGGGATCTTTGCGGTCAACGATTTTCTTGGCCGATTTCACCGTCTTGACAATACCCCGCTCAATCAATTTTCTGATGAT
>JAVBRP010000250.1:0-12295 GCA_031547815.1 Bacteroidales bacterium
ATTATCTTGATCCAACAGGAAGGTTCTATATGGAGCGGGTGGAAAGTGATTGAGCTTGTCAAAACTGTTATGGTAATCATAGATGATCGGGTAATCAAAATCATTTACACGTACTTCACCTGTGAAGCGTCTAAAATCAGACGAATGCACTGCGAATATGAACCCGATATCGATTTGCTGTTGATGGCATGAATCAATGAGCGCCTTCCATTCTGGTAAGCCCAATTGGCAACTGGTGCAACCAATGGAATCAATGTATGTAAAAATCGTGTAGGGTTTGTCCCATATGTTGGGACATAAAGTATCCCTTCCTAAAATTTTGAAATTCATTTCAGTCGTCGGGATCAATAGCTCTTTTCCCTGCCATTCTTGGACGATTTTTGGGATGTCGTTTTTACGTGATGTCTGGCAAGAAACGAAAAGAGTAACAATAAAATCAGCAATAATCAAAATTTTTGTCATTAAAAATTGTACTATTTTGAAAAAATAATATTTATTATCTACAATTGTTGTTACAATCATTCTTTGCTTACCATAATGAGCCTAAGATAACCGCCTTGTAATTTTTGACTTGTAATACGATGCACTTCTTTTTGATTCAGATCATTCCATTCCTCTTTAGGAATGAATTTGCCATCAAAAACAATTTGTACTGAATCTTCCTTCTGTTTATCCAGTATTTTCATCCATGTCAATGGTACACTTGGAGTCAATTCTATTTTTAGAATCTCTTTCCGATCCTTCATTCTGAAAGATTGCCATAAGTATCCTGATTTGTGAAACTGGAGCTTTGTGCCTGATTTAACCTGGAGCTGAAATTCACCTTTTTCATTACTCATTTCACTTATGGTATCGCCGTTGGGATAAATATGTGTATAGGGCAATGTTTTCTGGGTTTTACTATCTAAAACAACTCCTTTACATACAAAAGAATCCTGGGCAGTTTTGATGTTCATATCAGATTCGGCCGGTGTATCAATGTTCCTTTGTGACATATGCATCAAATCGTATACAAGCAAATTGTCTGTTTCGCCGGAACATGCATACATTTTTTTGTTTTTGCTATCAATAGCGAAAGAAAGACAGGGAGGATGAAGTTCGTAACAACATGTAGGGTTACCGTTCCAATCAAAAACATTGAGGAATTGGGCGCCTTGTGAAGCGCTTTTTTCCATGGGACTATAATTTTCCCCACAATATAATGCATAGATATATTGATCATCACTTGCTGTTTGCACATAGGCAAATTTCGTATTCCTTGTGGCTGCAAAAGCTCCTCCTACAATTTGATATGTGGGATCGAACAAGTCTGGACCTTGTATGGTTCTGACTGAATTATTTTCCATATCCACTATTTGCAATAAATCTGTATAACTATAAAAAACGGCCATTTTATTTGTTGTAAAATTGTATTCACTTCGGCCCGAATAAATCTGCTTGACTGCCAAAGGAGGAATATCCGACTGTTTGATATCCAAATACCCGATAGATTTGACACAACTGTCGTTTACATACAACTGAAAAATACCTCCGTTGATATCAGGCTTATACAATGCATACTTGCTTTTTGAATATACATTTACATTATATACCATCTCTATATCATGAAATGGTAAAACTATCTGTTCCTGATATGTTTTCTTTTCATCCTGCAGTTCAAACGTTGTTGGATATCCTCCGAGCATTCTTTTATTAATATCGTAAACCCACAAATACCTCGAATCATTATCTGCTGTACAATAAATGGGGGTCAATAATTCCCCGGCGCCTTTGCCGGTATATGCGAATGATTCTTTAAACTGCATTGTTGGGAAATAGTATGCTGATATAGCAGGAGAATTAGGCGTTGGACGTTCCATTAAGAATATCATTGAATCGGTAATTGTGATCATCTGAATCCGATGCGGATTTTGCAGATTTATCTCTGTCCCATACAATTTGTGCTTTTCCGGAAAATTAGTAAACTTAACAACTTGTTTTTCCTTACATGATGTACATGATATAAAAAGTACTAAAGCAAGTAGAATCAGATGGTTACTGATATGTGTGTGGATCATGATATTTGATAAGATTGATGCTGACATCTTGTTAAAACTCCATGTTTCATGACTTCTCAAGTCAAATACACAATTGACTTCAGTACATGATACTTGTCAGATTTTTAATATCTGACAAGTATTTGATTTTAAAAACGCAAATTACATATCACTGTGTTGACTTATAGCTCGTCATACATGCTATTACCCAAAAACCGGGTAATATCCACTTAAAAAGTTATAATCTATGATGCAAACCATCCAAGAGCATTCAGTACACGCGATCACACTACTTTCACCCATAGCCAGTTGCTGCTTTTGCGGTGGCTGTGGCGTTTAATATCAATGCAAGTATCAGTAATGATAGCGAAAATGATCTGACATTGGCTAATGTGGAAGCACTCCGATTATTGAAAATATTTTCTTCTTCATGATATTTGAATTTTAGAAGATTAGATATTCATTTGATTTATTCCATCTTAAGTACACCGGATGGCAAGATGAGAACGAGGGAAAACCCGTAAACATACACGCATTAGACAGTATCCTACAGGTAGAATTACGGAAGCACCGTATATTTGCCCAAACGGCCATTACATATATTGACCATGTAAATCATACAACTAGCTATAGCCGTGACGATTCCTCATTTTACCGGTCGGCCTGGCACACATCCCCTATTACGTTTGGTATCACAGGCGAGATAACACTTACGGGCTTTGCCCGGCACCCGGCCCTGAGCGTGATCCGTAAAGACGCAAAAAGGTTTGCGATTGTTTTTACAGCATGGGCCATCGTCACGGGTTTTGTTGTGTCTTTCACATTCCTGAACAAAAAAAGAGCCCCTGTAACCAGCCATCCTGCCGGCAATCAAAGCATGGTAACAGGAGATGTACTTTTGGATGCTGATAAGCTTTTGATTGTTTACCAGGATTCGGAGATCAAGCTGACCCACTAATTATTCAAACTTTTTAACTTGCTTTGGACCGCGCCCGATCATTATGCCGGTTATCAGGATTTGTCCAACACGCTTTTTGGAGACAGCGACATCGACAAGATAGAAAACCGCCTTGCAAAAGCGGTTGACCGGCTACGAAAGCAATTACAAGGTATACCGGAATGGGACATTGAAAATATTCCACATCAGGGATACCGGATCGTATGCAAAAACAAAAACACATCAGCACACAAAGGTTAGTCA
Source organism: Bacteroidales bacterium (assembly GCA_031547815.1). Lineage (GTDB taxonomy): Bacteria > Bacteroidota > Bacteroidia > Bacteroidales > UBA4181 > JAIRLS01. Next base: position 3,238 of record JAVBRP010000250.1, read on the forward strand.
CCACAAAAGAAACTTCCAACTTGTTCACCACCACACCTGTTCGCCGTTTTCGTAGGTAAAGGGCCTTTCTTCAACCCCTTTAGTGAGGTTACGCAACAAATACAGCGCGTTTCCTGGTACGTTATCATAATGCAAAACCTGTTCGGTTGGTATTTGCCGGCCTAAAGAAACCCAGTCGTTATTTTCCCAATAGAACAGTTCGTAAGTCTGTCCTATAGCAATGGTATTGTCATCATTACGGGGTAGATACCTGATTTTGTCAATGAGTACGGGATGCCCGAAATCCATCCCGACCCAAGGTCGATCGGGTGCCGGGGTATCAAAAAACGTAAGCACGTCGCCATCAAAAACCTTGTCGAATGACAGACTCTCAGATGCTCCGGGTGTTCCTACCGGTTTACCAAGTATTTGCCGGTCATTACGGTAGAATTCGAGTTCGGCAATATTGCCAAAACTTTTTTCAGGGGCAAAATAGCGAATATACCTGTATTTCTGCGGATGATCAATCACAATAGTTTGAAAATATAAATCGGGAACATGATCGATGCGACCAAGCAAGTAGGATGGTTTGAAAGATACGTTATCCGCTCCTTCAAACAAACCGCCTTTCATCCTGGCGGCCCATGATGAAAGTATGGGATATTTCCGGTACAAAGTCAATTGCGTTGTTTGGGAAGTATCAGGTACCAGAAATTGCATTTTCCCTTCCTTCGAGATCCGGAAAGGATAGCCCACCGGTGTTTGGTCGTTAAGCGTGGGTAAATACAAAATTTCCTTCCCCATGTTGTCAAAAAGAGCCCGGCTGTTTTTTATTTTACCATAGCAAACAGGTCTCCATTCCTGGTTGTTGAAAACTGTCAAACAAATTATCTTTTCGTCCTTGGGGATATTGCTTAGCGGCAAAGTAATCTGCGCCCCATCAAAATATTCATGGGAAACATCTTTGGGGTTTATTGCATTTTTAGGAAGTAGTTGCCATTGCCGGCGATAAACTTTGGCTTTTTTACGATCGTTGATATACGGTTCGCCCGGTATGGCGTCTGTGATCATGAAAGGAAGCTGTTTTGTGACACCCGGAACGAAAAGGCTGTTCCACTGGTGCCTGTGGCCCCTGTCGGGCCATTGGGGCGTATAGTCTACGGATACGGGGATCCCCAACCCGCGCATGATAAAAGTGCCCAGTGCAGTCATTTCAACACAGGTTCCTATCCGCATCTTTTCGACCATACTGTAGCTCATTGCCGTAAGCCCCACTGTGGGTATTTGCGCCCTCCAATACCGGTCGACCCTGGAGCATAAGTATTGGCTGGCCGACAACACACCCAAGCCGGTACTATTTTTTAACGAATCGTACAACACGCTGTATTTTTCAAGCACTTTGTCACGCCAGGGCTCAAGCGGTTCGGTTGAAACGCGGTAAGGCAAAATCGTTTCGCAGAATTCGCCGAATGCAATGTCCTTTCCCCACGGTTGTTCTTCCCAAACCTTAAATGCTTGATCGATGTTGTTGATCAAATAGGTAGCGCTGATCCTGTGCAGGTCATATACCTTTGTACCCATTGATGATAAATGATGGTGCTTTACCAGGCTATCGAACTTTTCATAAGCTATTTTGAAATTAACGATGATCCGGACGCATTGGCTGGCCAATGAATCATATTGTTCTACACCCCGGGGATCTTCCGAATATTTTCCCGGCATGTTGCCGATCAGAAAACATGCCGCCCGGTACTTCAGGTTATCTACCGGTCGTGTGCGGTAATGCTCCAGTACTTGTTCCAGTTCGGTGCGGTTATCGCCGGCAAGTTCCAGGGCGTGCTCCACGTCGGCTGGGTAGCGCGAACAGGCGGTTATACATAATGCAATTGCAAAGACAAAACAGGTTTTAGGCATCATTTTTTATTCCAGTTATCTCATTTCCAGGACAGATTACGGCTTCGCCACCGTCAATCACAATACAAACCAAACAATTTTTTATTGTTTTTAGCAGATGAATTGAATGGCGTCCGGAACACAATTCAATTGTCTTCCAGACACCATTTAATTCCTTTCCAGACATCATTCAATTCCCTTGCGGATATCATTTAATTCCTTTCCGGACAGTATTCAATCCCCTTGAGAACGGTATTCAATTCCCTTGAGAACACCATTTAATTCCCTTCAGGATACAATTCAATTGTATTCCGAATATAATTCAATTCCTTTCCGAATATAATTCAATTGTATTCCGAATATAATTCAATTCCTTTCCAGATACAATTCAATTCCCTTTTAAACGGTATTTTATTCCCTTTGAGATACCACTCCGTTCTTAAGAGGTTGTTTAAATTTAAGGCCAAAGTTATTATAAGTAAGATGACAAAATAAGATTCCCATCTTTTTTAGACAGGATTAACATGATCCCGGATATCGCTTACCTGCACTCTATGACGTGTGTTCCCGAACCGATTTCCATTTTGGCGAAATTTCCGTCGACGACGCCCTTTTGCGCCGTTCCGTTCAATGTCGGGACATACTTTTTGGAAACGATCGGCACCCAAACCTCGGCAACGCTGTTGGCCGGGATGCTTACCCGCAACGTGAATTTTTCTCCGGGTACATTGTCGAACGATACTTTCACATCACCGCGAATGGTCGGCACCGCTATTTCGGCGTGACGAAGCGAGGCGGGCTGCGGCCTGATGCGAATTTTGCGAAAACCCGGCTCCAAAGGTTCTATTCCCATGAGCTTACGCGGAATGAGATTGGCGGGAGCAGCGCCCCACGCATGGTTCCAATCCTGATTGGGTTTATATTTGTTGTCCCACGCTTCGAGCGAAATGGTGGAACCGACGCGGATCATGTTGTACCAACTGCGTTCGGCGGTCGACGACAATAATTGCAATCCGTATTCCGCATCAAGATTATTGTACACGGCATCCAGCAGAAACTGCGAACCGTACACGCTGCACGCCATGCCGCGTGTACGGATGTAGGCCGCCACGCTTGCTCTGTTTTTGGCCGGCACGATCTCGAATGCCGACGGAAACATGTTGGCATGCAACGAGCTGTGTTCCGTGCCGATACCGTCGTTGTAATAACCTTTTTTCTTATCCGACAGCAATTTATTGATCTGTTGCTTCACGTGTTCCGCCTGAGCGACGTATTTGTCGCGATCGGCCGTACGGCCCAAAGCGTCCGCTATGCGACCGACGATGCGTAAAGCCTCGTAATGGTAAGCATTCACCACGGTGTTGTAATCGGTAAACACGAAGGCATCGGCTTCGCCCGGCGAGTCTTTGCCCACGCCGAGAACGCCCGATTGCGGCCAATCGACAATGTCGCGCAAAGCCTTACCTCCGAAATGAACGGATTTCAGCAATTCGGGCGTTTGTTTTCCCGTTCGCGTGCTGATCAGCCCGTTTGTTTCGGTGAGACCGATCAATGTTTTCGCCTTCAGATCGTCGTAGAACCGTTGCAGCGAAGCGATGTTGCCCGTATACATGTAGTCGTTCCAAGCCATCAACACCGACTGCATGATCCATTCGGCGGGCCATGTAGCGTATTCTATCAAGTATTCGTGGCTGTGGCGGGCGATGGAGAATTCGCGATCGACCGAATAGTGACACAGTTGATTGATCAGCGCGTCGGCCTCGTAGGGGATGCGTTCCCTGTCGCCGTCGACATACGTGCCGGCAAAAGACGTTGCCTTGATCGAGTATTTGCATAAATCCCACACACGATTCAGCACCGTGTCCGACGACGAAAAATACGACGCTTGTTCGTTGAAAGGATAATGCACCGCTTGCCGTACGATGTCCTTTTTGTCGATCATCCGGGCATAACCCTCTATCTCGCAATAGCGAAAAGGCATTACTTCCCCGACATAATCGGGCATATAGATCGGCTTGACGCCGCTTTCGTTGGCGCCGGGATTCGTATTTCGTTTGTCGGGGCGTATTTTAACGCTGTATGTATGCGTTCCCGGCATCAACGCCAATTTGTATTGCGCATAACGGATGGTGCCGCCCGGTTTTCGGTCGACGCGGCCGTCAATCGCATGTTCGCCCAACCGGATGGTCACCGAATCGGCTTTCGCGGAAGACAACGTGATGCGCAATCGCCCGAACGCCGCTTTCCCGAAATCGATAAAAAGTGTCGCATCCGACAATTCGACAATCCGAAAGGGATATTCATCGCTGATCTGCAAGGGATAACACGCCGTTCGGTTGTCGAAAACATCGGCGGTCATGAAACTTTTCGCGGCCGAGAACGGACTTTCTTCGCCGTGGTTGCTCCGGGTTTGCACTTTCCAATAATACACGGCGCCGGGCTGCAATGGTTTTCCCGCATATTGCACGGCAACGGAATTGCCGCTTTCGGTGAGGCCGCTGTCCCACATATCGCCTTGGTTTTTTTCGGACAACGCCACGCTGCTCGACACCAAAATACGGTAAGCCGTTTGGAGTGTCCCCGGTTTTGTGTCGTTCATCACCCATCCGAAGTACGGCTTATTGCTTCGAATGGTCGCTGTTTGCCTGCGTTCGATCACCTTGTCGAGTTCCGTTAACGAAATATTTGACGGATAACCGTCGAGAAACACGCGATCGGTATGTTCCAAAAGATCGGTCATCAGGCCCGTCGGCGGCTCCGCAGACCGTAAATTATTGGTTGCGAATGCAAAAAAAACGGCTAAAAGAAAGTAACGCATGGTATTTTGTTTTCGAAATTTGTGTATCAAAGTCTCATCGGGGGCAAATGTAATAAATTTTGGCAAAGGCCGGACAGGGAAATACGACAAAATCCCGAGAAAAATTTTGAGCGGTCTCAAATTTTTCCTGTTAAAACTTCACCGTTATTTCGCCCTCCGTGTTTCCCGGTTTCCAATCGCCGCCTTCGAGGATCAAACGCATTGCTTCGCGATCGGCCGTTTCGCAAAGGCTTTGCACCACACGCAGCTCATACGGTCGGCCTCGGGGGTCGACTTTGAAGCGTACTTTTACGCGTCCTTTTGCTTTGACGCATTCGCCTTCGCCGGGGCGAACAAGGTTTTCTTCCAGATATTTGCGATATGCCCGTCGGCCGATTACCGGTTCGGGATCGATTGCGGCGGGCTGCAACGTCTGATTGTCAGGCGTTACGGCGCTTACCGAACCCGTTACGCTTTCTTTTTTTTGCATTCCGTATCCCACAACCACCACTTCGCTCAGTTCCTGTGTGCTTTCGTGCATCGCGATAAGCAATTGCGACGTGTCCGCTTTTATTACTTTCGGCTTGTATCCGATAAAGTTTGCGATAAGGTAATCTCCTGTATCGGCGCTCATTACGAAGTGCCCCAAAGCGTCCGTAACCACGCCTTGCGCTTTGTTCATTACCATAATATTCACACCCGGCATGGGTTCGCCCGATTCGTCGACCACTTTGCCGAGTATACTGCGTTTACCTTGCAATTGACTTGTTCCCCGAATCCGTACGGGACGATCGGCTACGGCTTTTTCTTGTACCCTTTTCATGGTAACGGGCGCCCGATCCACTCGTTTCGGTTGAATATATGTTACGGATTTGTCGGGTTCTGCGGCAATTTCTTCTTCGGCGATTTCCGATCGAGAATCTTCCTGTGCGAAAATTTTCGCGGCATCAACAACAACTTCCGAATCATCTTTCATCGTCGGGGTTTTTACCGGCGGCGGTTCGTGCCGCAATACGCGACTTCCCTGTTTGGCAGCGCTTGGTTTCGGTTCTTCTTGCGGCTGTTCCGACACGGTATCGACTTCAACCATTTCTAATTCGGTCGGAGAGGCGGGTTTCGGTGCGGTTTCCGACAAAACGGTGACGCGCGACGTATCTCCGGCCAAGAAATACCAACCGATGCCGATCAATATCAGCACGCTTGCCGCAATGCTCGCCCACAGCATGATGTTGCGTCGGGTGCGCGATGCATCTTCAATTTGCCGCTGCATCCGCCGAACGGCTTCGGCATGGTTGCCGGCAACGGATTCGAGACCTTCCAACGCTTCGGCCAAAAAAGGATCGGTCATCGCTTCGCGTTCGATGCGATGTGCTTCTTTTCCTTTTCGGCGGCCTTGTATGTACGACAACAAACTCATCGGGCGATCAGATTTTCGATACAGATTTTTAGGTTGCGCTTGCCGTTTTGAATATAACTTTTCACGCTTTTCAATTGATAACCGGTGGCGTCGACAATATCGGCATACGACATTTCTTCCATGAAAAATTTCGATATGCTGATGCGTTGCGGCTCGGGCAATTTCTCCATGCATTTTTGAAGCGCGTCGAATTGCTCTTCGTCCCGGCCTTCTTCAAATAGATAACAAATTGTGTCCGATTCCATAACCGGGACATTAAAATCGACAGAGATTTCGTGCTTCTCTTTCTTGATGATCTGCAAACAGTGATTTTTGGCAACACTGTACAGCCATGTTCGAAACACGTTGATCTCGTATTTGGCGACTTTCGGCGCAAGGTCTTCGTACAACTGCATCACGGCATCTTGCGCTTTCACGGCATGTTGCAGATATTTCAAGCTCAAGCCGTATACAAGCGGTATATAGCGACGGTACAATTCCCCGAAATATTCCGTCCGACCGGTTGTACGGTAAAACGATAACAACTCTTCGTCGGATGATTTTTCGGTTTTTAACATAACTTTTGAGTTTAAGGTTTGAGGTTTAAAGTTTCAAGTCGGGCAAAGCCACGTAGTCTTAAACTCCCGGAACTTTAAACTTGAAACCTCAAACTTGAAACTTTAAACCTGAAACTATTTCAAGTCCACGACAACCGGTTGATGATCCGACGGGTAGCGTTGGTCTTTGGCGTCGGTCAGCACGGCATATTTCAGCACGGTAAATTGCTTGCTTACAAAAATGTAGTCGATGCGATCTTTCATGGGCGCGTCGAAATTGAAGGCGTTGAATGTTCCGACGGGGCCATACGGCGGCATGAGCGTTACCTGATACGAATCGTTCAGGATCGTTTGCATCGTCCGTATTTGTTCGGTTTCGGGCGTCGAATTGAAATCGCCCGTACAGATTACCGGAGCGTCTCCCGCTATTTCCTTGATCTTTCGAACCATCAGTTTACCCGATTCCTGCCGGGCAACCACCCCTTGATGATCGAAATGAACATTGAAAAAGTAAAACGTCTTCCGGGAGTTTTTGTCTTTAACTTTCATCCACGAACAGATGCGATTACAGCATTTGGCATCCCAACCCAAGCCCGGTTTGTCGGGCGTTTCGCTCAACCAAAAATTACCCGATTCCAAAATCTTGAAACGATCGGTTTTATAAAAAATAGCGGAATGCTCTCCGGCATCCTTGCCGTCGTCACGACCTCCGCCGACATAGGCGTATCCCGGCATTTCGCACAAATCTATCAGTTGCTCGAAGCGTCCCTCCTGCGTTCCGAAAATATCGAAATCGTGATACAGAACAAGGGCTTTGACATTCTCTTTCCGGTTAGACCAATTGTTAACACCGTCGTTCGGATTTTTGTTACGCAAGTTATAACTGGCAACGCGTATCTCTTTTTTCTTTTGCGCCGTTGCGGATACACACATCAGGCAAACACATAAAATCATTAATGTTCTCATGAAAAAATTTTTTATGAATGAGATTGTTCAAAAAAGGCTTGTCTTCGCGTCCGTTGCGAGTGCCGGTGAAGCAATCGCGGCGAAACTCGACGAAGTCAATCTTTTTGATTGCCATAGGGATTGCTTCGCCGGTACTCCTCGCAATGACGTTTATTCTCGTCTTTTTGAACAGACTCGGATAATTTTTGACATGACAAAAATAATAAATTTGTCTACCTTTGTTTCTTTAATTTTGTCATCAATCAATTTAAACATAATTTAAACATGGAATTTCGCGTAGAAAAAGACACGATGGGTGAAGTGCAAGTACCCGCAGATGCATATTACGGCGCTCAAACCCAACGCAGTGTCGAGAATTTCAAGATTGCCCGGGACATCAACCGCATGCCCAAGGAAATTATCAAAGCTTTCGGATATCTGAAGAAAGCGGCAGCCATCACCAACTACGAAGCAGGCGTGTTGCCCAAAGAGAAGTGCGACCTTATCGGAAAGGTTTGCGACGAGATACTCGAAGGCAAGTTGGACGACTATTTCCCTCTGGTGGTATGGCAAACGGGCAGCGGCACGCAAAGCAACATGAATGTGAACGAGGTGATCGCTTATCGCGGACATGTGCTCAACGGCGGAAAGTTGACCGACAAGGAAAAATTTCTGGCTCCGAACGACGACGTGAACAAGTCGCAATCGTCCAACGACACTTTCCCCACGGCCATGCATATCGCGGCTTACAAAATGTTGCTGGAAACAACCATACCCGGCATCGAGAAACTTCGCGACACGTTGGCTGCCAAGAGCAAGCAATACATGAAGATCGTGAAGATCGGCCGCACGCATTTCATGGATGCCACGCCGATCACTGTCGGACAGGAACTGAGCGGTTATGTGTCGCAGTTGGATCACGGTTTGAAAGCTATCAAAAATACCTTGCCGCACCTTTCGGAATTGGCATTGGGCGGCACGGCGGTAGGCACGGGAATCAACACGCCCGAAAACTATGCGGAAAACGTGGCCGGACACATCGCCAAACTTACGGGACTTCCGTTCGGTACGGCTGCCAACAAGTACGAATCGCTTGCCGCACACGACGCCATCGTGGAAGCGCACGGAGCCTTGAAAACCGTTGCCGTCAGCCTGATGAAAATCGCGAACGATGTTCGCATGCTCAGTTCGGGGCCGCGCTCGGGCATCGGCGAATTGCACATCCCCGACAACGAACCGGGCTCGTCCATCATGCCGGGAAAAGTAAACCCCACGCAATGCGAGGCTTTGACGATGATTGCCGCACAGGTGATGGGCAACGACGTAGCCATCAATATCGGCGGCGCTACTGGGCATTTCGAACTGAACGTGTTCAAACCCGTGATGATCTATAATTTCCTGCATAGTGCCCGCCTGATTGGCGAAGGTTGTGTAAGTTTCAACGATAAGTGCGCCGTGGGCCTCGAACCCATCGAAGCAAACATCAAGAAA
>JAVBRP010000109.1:0-8567 GCA_031547815.1 Bacteroidales bacterium
CCGTCGCGATATACCGGCACGATGTCCGTCAGGTCGAATGTGTGGCAATACGGGAGTACTTCGTCGGCATTGATCTTGCGTAACCGTTCGTTTTGTGCGGCTTTTTTAATGTAGTTCTGTAAATCGGCTTTGGCGGTTGCCCACAAATCCATCGAGGCCAAAGCGCTGTCGCATATCGTGGTGAATTTACCCGTGTCGATCAATCGTTGCGCAACGGCGCCGGCAAATACCGAATCTTCAAGATTGAAACGGCCTTTCCAACCGGCACAAAGCAGAAACACGTCGCGATTGCCGGCTTCGAGCCAACGGCAAAGCGCGGAAAAGTTGATGTACGAACCTACTGCTGCATTTTCGCATTGCGCGGCCAGATTGATCGTATGCGTTCCGTTGGTGGTGCTGTAAGCGATCGTTTTATCCGCCACCAATTCTTTCGTAAAGTAGTATGGCGAATTGCCGATGTCCGCGAAATCGAGTTTGATGCCGTCGCGTTCGGCAGCTATGATATACTCCTTCCCGGAATACTTTTTCAGTTCGTCGACGGTGCTGATCGGGATCACTTCCTTCGCTCCGTTCATGAATGCGGTGCAGATGGAAGTAGTGGCGCGCAGAATGTCTACGGCAACCGCATTGCAGCCGTCATGCGGATAAGACGGAAATTGCAGCGGGGTGAAACAGACGGTGATTTGATACATTGTGAGAGGTAAGAGATAAGAGGTAAAAGGTAAGAGGTATAAGGTAAGAGGTAAAAAATCTTCATTATTACCTCATACCTCTAACCTATTACTTCTTACCTCTTACCTTACAAAGGGTGTTTTTACAACTTTTGCTTTCAGTTTTTTGTCGCGGATGGCGATATAGATTTCGGAATCGGGCGCGGTGTATTTCGAAGCGACATAACCCATTCCGATGCCGATTTTCAGACACGGCGACATGGTGCCCGAAGTTACTTGCCCGATAACGGTTCCCGCCGCATCGACAATCTCGTAGCCGTGGCGCGGAATACCTTTGTCGATCATTTCGAAACCGACTAATTTACGCGAAACGCCTTCCGTTTTTTGTTTCAGAAGGATTTCTTTATCGATCAAATCTTTTCCGTCCGTAAATTTGGTGATCCAGCCCAATCCCGCTTCAATGGGCGAGGTGGTGTCGTCGATATCGTTTCCGTAAAGGCAAAAACCCTTTTCGAGACGCAGTGTGTCGCGCGCCGCCAAGCCGATCGGGAGAATGCTTTCGGGCTTTCCGGCTTCGAACAGCGCATCCCAAATTTTAAGTCCGTCGTCGTTGTAGAAATACAACTCGAAACCGCCCGCGCCGGTGTATCCCGTGGCCGAAATGATCACGTTTTTCACGCCCGCAAAATCGCCCGTCACGAACGAATAATACGGGATGCTCTTCAAATCGACGGAAGTCAACCGTTGCATCACTTCCAATGCTTTAGGGCCTTGCACGGCCAATTGCGATATTTTGTCGGAAGCGTTTTCGAGTTCGGCGCCGAACGAGTTATTTGCCCGGATCCATGCCCAATCTTTATCGACATTGGCGGCATTCACCACGAGCAAATATTTTTCGTGGTCGTAATGATATACCAGAATATCGTCCACGATTCCGCCTTTTCCGTTGGGCATGCAGGTATATTGCGCCTTGCCGACGGTCAACAAGGAGGCGTCGTTGGTGGCGATACGCTGTATCAAGGCCAATGCTTGCGGGCCTTTCACCCACATTTCGCCCATGTGCGACACATCAAACACGCCGACACCGTTGCGCACGGTCAAATGTTCGTTGTTGATGCCCGAGTATTCGATCGGCATATTGTATCCCGCAAAGGGCATCATCTTCGCCCCGAGGCTTTGATGAACGGATTCGAAAACGGTACTTTTCATGAAAAGCAGGTTATTAATGTTTATATGTGAAGACCTGACAGGTTTTTGAAAAGAGGTTGTTCAAAAAGTCTTATTTTCGGTTCGTCATTGCGAGCGATAGCGAAGCAATCTTTTTGATTACCATGAGATTGCTTCGTCGTTCCTCCTCGCAATGACGAGCACTTTCGACTTTTTGAGCAGCCTCCTTAAAGGCTTTATGAACCTTAAAACTTTTAATCTTTTCAAACCTTAGGTTATACCATGCGAACTTTGTCGCCTACGTATTTTCCTGCGGCCAATTTTTCTTTTACTTCGGAGAATGCTTTGAGCGTGTATTCGACATCTTCCAACGTATGCACCGCCGTGGGTATCAGGCGGAACATGATAACGTCTTTCGGAACTACGGGATAGACCACCACGGAGCAGAAAACGCTGTATTTCTCACGCAGGTCGAGGATCACGTTGGTGGCTTCGGGCACTTGGCCTTTCATGAACACGGGCGTTACGGGCGAATTGGTATTTCCGATATCGAAACCTCTTTCGCGCAAGCCTGTTTGCAAGGCTTTGACAATCGTCCACAGTTGTTCGCGCAATTCGGGGCGCGTGCGAAGCAGTTCGAGGCGTTTGATGGCGCCTTCGACCATCGGCAGAGGCAACGATTTGGCGAATATCTGCGAACGCATGTTGTAGCGCAGGTAGTTGATCACTATTTCGGGGCCTGCCACAAAACCGCCGATCCCGGCTATTGCTTTGGCGAATGTTCCGAAATAAAGATCGACGCCGTCCATCACGCCGAGGTGTTCGGACGTTCCGGCGCCTGTTTTGCCCATCGTTCCGAAACCGTGCGCGTCGTCGCACAATATGCGGAATTGGTATTTTTTCTTCAACGCAACGATTTCATCCAATTTTCCGAGATCGCCCGACATTCCGAAAACGCCTTCGGTGATCAAAAGGATTCCGCCGCCGCTTTCTTCGGTCAACTTGGTGGCGCGTTGCAATTGTTTGTCGAGATTTTCCATGTCGTTGTGCGCATACACGAAACGTTTGCCTATATGCAGGCGCAAACCGTCCAAGATGCAGGCGTGGCATTCGGCGTCGTATACAATCACGTCGTGTCGGTTCACCAAATTGTCGATGATCGAAATCATGCCTTGATAGCCGTAATTCAGCAAATAGGCGTCTTCTTTCTTCTCGAATTCGGCCAATTGTTGTTCCAGCTTTTCGTGCAGGCTCGTTTGTCCCGACATCATACGCGCGCCCATCGGAGCGCCCAATCCCCAACGTACGGAGGCTTCGCCGTCTATTTTGCGGACTTCGGGATGGTTGGCCAGGCCGATATAGTTATTCAAACTCCAAACCACAACTTCTTTGCCGCGAAATTTCATGTGAGCGCCTATTTCGCCCTCCAACTTCGGAAACATAAAGTATCCGTGCGCATCTTTACGATATTGTCCCAACGGACCTTCACTTTCTTGTATTTTGTCAAAAATATCCACGATGTTAATTGTTTAAAAAAGAATGAGAGGCAAAAGTACGTTTTTTTGTGATGTCGCCAAAAGATTTTTATCATTCGGAAATTTGACATCACCTCTCACCGGCACCTCTCCCCCGACCCCTCTCCGCAAGGAGAGGGGAGGCGCGCTTTGCACTCGAATCGGAGACTGCGCAAGGGCTCCCTCTCCTTGTGGAGAGGGCGGGGGGAGAGGTGCAGTTTTAATACAGCGGCACCACAGCCGGCGCTTTGGGCATGAAGTTGCGCGGTTTCAACACCGTTTCTTTTGAAAATTCTATGTATCGGAATCGCGAGTTGGACGGGATGTTGGGAAAATAGGCAAACTGTATTTGCAGCGTATTAAATATCAAACGATTGTTCCTGATCCGAAAACCGACGCCGAAAGAGGTATAGCACGTGCTTTCCAGGATGTTTTTATCGTATCCGCCGAGCCAACAGACATTGGCAAAGGCGTACATCACGAAACGAAATCCACCCGGTTTCCACGGAGTGAACAGGTCTTGCTCTGCGGAAATATTGAACCGATGGCGCCCCATGATCGAGTCGTTCCTGAATCCGGGTATTCCGTAGTCGCCGTCGATAATCAGATAATCGTCCAATCGCGTGTCCAATTGTCGCGTATATTGCCCGTTGATGAATGTACGCTGGCTGTAGCGGCCGATCACGTAGAGGTTGGTAAAATAATTCAACTCGACGCTCACCGTTCCCTGCTCGGTTCCCTTGCGGAAAAAAGTTCCGTACACCGCCTGTCCCGACAAGTAACCGAGCTTCGGCAAATAATATCCTGCCGAGAAGTTGGCGCCGATATAGGGCCGATCATACAACTCGTTGAACTCCTTTCCGGCAACCACCGAAGCCAAATATCCGTAAGGAATATCCTCCGTACGACCGTAGTTGTATATATAATTGGCTGTATAGTAAGCCTGTTGCGAATACGTCAGCGACGAAAGAAGGGTTGTTCGGTTTTGAAATTTGTAATACAGAGATTGAGAATTTTCGGGCCTGTCGATGAAATAGGTTCGTTGCGCCCCGAGCGACACGGTAATATTATTTCGTTGTTTATTGAACGGATTTTTATTGATGAGGAAGGAGCGTCCGAGCCAGACATCGGTATAGTTGAATCGAACGAGGATCGGATAGGTCAACGGGTCGGGAACTTCGGGATGATTGAAATTGACGGGGACTTGCGAATCGTAAAAGCTCAAATGCCCCGCATATTTGGTGGTCGGCGCATAAAAATCGCGCGTGAACATGAATCCGAGCCTTTTGTTTTCGTACCTGTCCAAATAATCGGCCTGAAACGTGATAAAAGTATGCCCGATATTTTGAACACGCAGCATTCCTTCATAACCCATCAGCCGATCCTTGCGGGAATCGATAAAAGAGCCTGCTTTCAGTTCGACGCCCACGCCGAGAATATTTCTGTTGGTTACCGAAAAGTTGGCGTTCGATGCGAAGTTCGTTCCGAAACTCACCGCATACGGGAATATATCCTGAACGAGGACAACCACTTCGGCATGATCTTCGGAAACGGGAATCGCAATGATACGGGCATCGTCGATGTAGCGCAGTTCGCGCAGGAACCGTTCGGAGTCGGCAAGTTTGAATGCGGAGACCAAGTCGCCTTCGCGGAAGAGCAAAGCATTGCGAATGATAAACTCGCGGGTATTCACATGAACGGTATTTCCCGCGCGTCCGAGCCACGAAAGATTCCTCGGAACGGTATCTTCGGTAACGGACGTGCCGAAAGGTTTGAGCCGTATGATGCGGATTTTATCGATGATGTGTCCTGTGGTTCCGAGATAGATTTTTTCGGGCGATTCCACGTTGAATGTATCGGCTGCCGACCCGTTTTTGGGAGGGACAATGATGATGTTTTTGATCTCGCGAACGGCTCCCCGCCCGGCAATGCGCAATACCTCTATAAAACCGTTTCTGTGTACTGTCGTATCGGCTTTCGTCTTCGTTCGTTTTTGCGCATGCGCGTCGGAATTCGGAAATACCGTTAACAGAAATACGCAACAACATGCAAAATAAACGTGCGTCGAGTAAAACCGTTTTTTTGCAGTTCCTTTAATTATCGTTTTTAGGCAACCGATCATCCAAAACCTGCCTGATTGATTCGTAAGTATTTTGCAGCACCATATCCAACCGGTTTTCGGGAACCCAAACCGCATCGGTGATGCTTTCGGAAATTTGCGGACGCAGCGTGTCGTCGCCTTCATACGACATGGCAAACCACGCCGTATGTTTCAAAACATGATTCCCGTCCTGACGGTATGTATGAAAAGTATGCGTCAGTGCGCGGGTAATGATCGGGTCGGATTCCAACCCGCATTCTTCCGCCACTTCGCGAAGCGCCGTTTCTTGCAGCGACTCACCTTTCTCGGCTTTTCCTTTGGGCAAATCCCATTTTCCGAGCCGCTTGATCACCAGCATTCGCCCGTCGGGAAGCGTTACCAGTCCGCCCGCCGCTTCCACATATTTGTAACAAGCCGACGTGCACGCGAACAATTCGTCGATGTCTGAATGCGTGATGCATAAATATTCCTCACCCGATTCCTCAAATCGATCCAGTCTTTTCGCTAACGCTTTTTTGTTTTCAAAGACATATATTTGGTCGTTGTTAATTCCGTCGCATTTTATATTTTTGTCGGTCAAAACAACAACCCGATCATTAAAATAAATTTTAATATCACCATCCATGTCCGATTCCCGTCAATCCATATCTTATTATCTTTTGCAAAGTAAGGCAATAAAGTTAGAACCTGCAAATCCTTTTACATGGGCGTCGGGTTGGAAATCACCGATTTATTGCGATAACCGCCGAACGCTCAGTTTTCCCGAAATACGCGGTATCATCAGAGATGCGTTGGTCGAAACCGTTCGCCGGTACTATCCTCAGGCGGAAGTAATTGCGGGCGTTGCCACCGGAGCCGTTGCGCAAGGCGCTTTGGTAGCCGACGCGATGGGGCTTCCGTTCGTATACGTTCGCTCGTCGGCCAAAGATCACGGTTTGGGCAACCGGATCGAAGGATACCTCGAACCGGGCAAAAAAGTAGCCGTTGTCGAAGATTTGATTTCCACCGGAGGCAGCAGCCTGAACGCCGTCGAAGCCATTCGCGATGCCGGAAACCCGGTGTCGGGCATGGCGGCGATTTTTACGTACGGTTTTCCGTTGGCCGAAGAAAATTTCAAAAAAGCGGGTTGCGAATTGCACACATTGACCAACTACAACGAATTGCTCGATTTTGCATCGATGTCGGGATACATCAAGCCCGAACAGCTGAATTTGCTGAACCGGTGGCGCGAAGCTCCCGACAAATGGACGGGGACCGAATAATGAAGCATTGTTTCAGTGCTTGCCGCCGGCTTGTTTCAATTGCTGAAAATATCGATAACTGCCGAAGCCCGCAAGTTCGGCCAATTCTTCATTCCCTTTGTCTTTCATGTCGGGGTCGGCAAGCAAACGCCGGTACTCTTTCAAGCGGCAACGATTGATATACTGGTTGAAATTCATGCCGTATTCCTTGTTGATGAACCCCGAAATATAAGTGCGGTTCATCTGTAAGTCGTCTACCAGATCGGTAATTTTCAAATTGTGCTTCAAATACGGTTTTCGGGTGCGCATGTATTCATCAAAAAACGTTTTGGTTAAAAGCTCCTTTTTCGGTGTCGGCGGCGGGTCTTGATTTTCTTGAACATCAACGATTTCAACGGCAGTTACTTCCGGGAAACCGGGTTCCCGAAGAATCCGATAGGCAAGACGCACCTGCAAAAACGCGATCAAAAAAAACGGAGCCGTTGCTTGCGGCAAAATAAAAAAACTGTTGCGCGATGTGAAAATAACAAGCACCGAAGCCAAAGCCAACAATCCGATAAACAACAAACACTGATATGCCGGATGCATCGAAAATCGATTTTTGTCGGGTTCACGTTCGGCAAAAAATTTACGGTATTGTCTGATACGGATTATTGATGCCGAAATATAAAATATTTCGAACATTAATTTAACGGGCACTTTGCTGTCGGGATAAATATCGAAAAAAGAATAACCCGGAGGTTGTTGTCTTCGATCGATCACCGTACGATACTGCTCGTCATAAGAAACGACGAACAATAAGAAAAACATCAGAAGTGCAATCGCACAGGGAATCATATAATGTCGTCGGGAGAAAAGTTCATCGGGATCGGTGCGGGTCAATTCAAAAATCAATCGATAGCATAACACGGGAACAACCAACAAGGTCCAAAAATACAGCCAGTTGAAATATACGAATATAGCGGGAGCATAATAATAAAGAATCGGGAAAAGTTCTCGGAGCAACATCAACAACAGAAACACACATAACCACCGGACAAGTCGAATATCGCGTCCGGCGGCATTCGACAGCTCCCGTACCGACATGAGCAGCATCAGCAACGCCGAACATGCGGGCGTAACAAAGATGATGATATT
Organism: Bacteroidales bacterium; assembly: GCA_031547815.1. GTDB lineage: Bacteria > Bacteroidota > Bacteroidia > Bacteroidales > UBA4181 > JAIRLS01. Next base: position 7,832 of record JAVBRP010000109.1, read on the forward strand.
ATATACATCCGGGCTTTCCATAGAATCGACTCATTCGGTTTTCGCGTCCTTATCCGCCCGATCTTTTTCGAGCCGCAGAAAATATCGATAGCTGCCGAATCCGGCAAGCACGCTTAACTCTTCCGCATTTTTGTTTTTTAAATCGGGATCGACAAGCAAACGCCGGTATTCCTCCATGCGGCATTGGTTGATGTATTGGCTGAAATTCATGTCGTATTCCCTGTTGATAAACCCCGAAATATAGGTGCGGTTTACGTGCAGGTCGTTTACCAGATCGGATATTTTCAAATCGGGATTCAAATAAGGTCGCGAAGTTCGCATATATTCCTCGAAATAGGCTTTGGTGAGCAAACTCTTTTTGAGCATGCCCGATGCATCTTTATAACCGGTTTCGACAAACGCAGGCTCGTCGATATCAAGCAAAATATTATGCCCTTTGATGACATGATATGCAAGATAAACCTGCATTATCGTCACCGAAGCGAAAAGGATCAAAACAAAAGGCGAGGAAACAAAGCCGTCGCGCGACAATACGATTGCGAACAGGGTGATACCGAAAGAAATGATTATCAGTAACATGTAGCGATAACCCCAGCGCAAAGACAATCGGCCTTCGTCAATCGATCGATCGACGATAAACCGCCTGTAACGGCGAAGATTCGCATAACATAAAGTAATGTAATAAACATCAAGCACGGCTTTTATGCACACCATGCCGCCGAAAACGATTCCGAAA
>JAVBRP010000267.1:0-5421 GCA_031547815.1 Bacteroidales bacterium
TCAAAAATTATTTATCCTCCGCGCAGCTTGGAAATGAAGATCAACACAATGGCCACAGGCACCACGTAGCGGATCAGGAAAAAAAACACACGCAGGTAACTGAATTTATGCGCACCGTATCCGGTCAGTTCCTTGACGGTAATGCGCTTTTTCAGCACCCAACCCACATACACGCTGATGAAAAATCCGCCGATGGGCAACAGTATGTTGGACGATGAAAAATCCATCAAGTCGAAGAGGCTTTTTCCGAAAAGTTGCAGACCCGGCATGATGCCCAACGACAGCGAACACAGAATACCCAACACAAATACGCAGCCGGAAACCAGCAACGTTGCATGCCGTCTTTTCAGATGCATTTCTTCCACACAGAAGGAGACAACCACTTCGAGCAACGATATGGCCGAAGTGAGCGCGGCGATGCACAGCAATATGAAAAAGCAGGCGGAGAAAATCATTCCGCCTTCCATTTGTTGGAAAATACTCGGTAATGTGATGAACACCAGCCCGGGACCCGAATCGGCGGCGATGCCGAAAGCTGCAGCTGCAGGAAATATGGCGATGCCCGACAATACGGCAATCAAAGTGTCGGCGCCGGCAATCATACCTGCCGAATATGTCAAGTCCTCATTGCGTTTGATGTACGAACCGTAGGTAATCATGCATCCCATGCCCAGACTTAACGAAAAGAACGCTTGTCCCATGGCGAGCAGTATGGCGTTGCCGGTCAGTTTCGAGAAATCGGGTTTAAAAAGAAACGTCAAACCTTCGGATGCGCCCGGAAGCGTGATCGAACGGATTCCCAACACGATCAGCAACAGCAGCAGCAACGGCATCAATATTTTGGACGATCGTTCGATCCCTTTTTTGACCCCGGCCATCACGATCAGAAGCGATAAAATCAAAAAAACGAATTGATACAGAACGGTCATGTAGCTTCCGGTAATGAAACCGTTGAATTGTTCTTTCGGATGGTCGGAGAGCGTACTCGTGACGGAGCGTATCGTATATTCGATGGTCCAGCCGCCCACCGCGCTGTAGAAAGAAAGGATCATGAAGGCTGCAATGATGCCCATCACGCCGAGCAAATACCACGGGCTTTTCGGCGACAATTTTTTAAATGCGCGGTAAGCATTGCTTTGCGCCCGTCGGCCGATGCTGAACTCGGCCAGCATCACGGGCAACCCGATGATCACGATGCAGGCCAGATAAAGCAACAAAAAAGCGGCGCCGCCGTTTTGCCCGCATATATACGGGAAGCGCCACACATTGCCCAGCCCGATGGCTGAACCCGCCGCGGCGGCAATGATACCGAATCGTCCGGAAAAATTATCTCTTGAAGCCATGTCTGAGGTCGGTTAAAAAAGTTGTAAAAATGAAACTTTGTGTCTTTATATTTTTCCTCGCTTTGCGTCTTTGCGTCTTTGCGAGAGAATAATCACGCAAAGTCGCAAAGACGCAAAGCATTATGCCGCGAGAAGTGTCATTTATTTTTTCGGCGCGATAAGCGGAAACGAAACCATATTACCGAATTGGTAAATGGTTTTTTGTTCGCTGATCAACACGGTTTTGTCGATTCCTGCCGAAATCTCCGTTACTTGCGGAATACGATAATGAATGACATTGAATTCCTGTTGATCGGGAGTTTCGGAAGCCGGAACCGTGAGTTTTCCCACCTCGTACCACACTTCTTTTGCTCCGGCCGTGTTTTTATTGACAACACCCGCCCGATCCGAGAAATAGAACAAAGCGGCCGTTGTTCCCGGCTTTTCGGGCAATATCGAAAAAGTATTCACTTGTCGGCTTTCGATTTTGGCTCCGCAAAAGAGTGTCAACAACTGCTCTTCCTGTGCGTCCAGTGCTTGAAGGATCAACTTGAACGCAGCGCCGTCGGCGGGATGATCCACATTGCCGGTCAACACATCCAAACGGCTTTGGCGGATGTTGAATATTTGCGCGGCGGCTTCGCGGGCCTGTTCTTCCGATGTTTTGCCGAGAACCTTGCGTTGCAGCACCGGAATGCGTACAAAGGCGGTATCGGTGAGCACGGTTTTATACAACGTATCCACCTTTTCCACGGTGGTTGTCTTGATGGCCGCATTCATGAATTGAAAATCCTCGCCGTTCTTTTCGGCATTTCGTCGTTCGATCAATACGTTGCCGACGGTTAAATCCATCAATAAACCCTCTTTGGTGAAATGCAGCAACTTATCGATATTATTCGGATAATCGGTAAACGATAGAGTATACAATTGCTTGTTATCGACTTCACGTTGGTCGTTGATGCGGATCGACTTTATCCGCCACGACTCCGAGTCCTTCATCGGAACGTTTTGCAAACCGAGCATTCGTCCCGCGAATTCGGCATACGGGCCTTTCTTGATAACCGTCTTGATCAATTCCGCTTCGAAATACAAGCGCGTTTGCGGCAGACCGTACACCAAAGCGCTCTGTCCCGCCTGTTGTTTCACTCCGTGCGATATGGTCGTTGCGTTTTTGGTGACGGCGCACGAACACATCAATGCCGCCAAAATAATTCCCGATAAGATATTTTTCTTCATGGTTTTAACGATTTTGGAATACGAAATAAAGAACTTCGTTTTTCCTGTTTTCAACCCGGCTTAAAGGAAATTTCGGCACACCGGCACTCCCTTCAAGGTTGGGGTGAAAACACTGATAATTTATTTTTTACGTTACTTACAACAAGTAAACGGATCGGATTTATCGAATATTGCACCCGCAACTTGAAATCATCCGCCCGGAACTTGTAAATTTTTAAATACTTTTCCGATATTTTTAATAATATCTCTTGCGATAAGCGCTTGCGCACCCGATTTTCTTCCGGCCCGATCGCCTGCCGCTCCGTGTATCCATACTCCCGCACATGCGGCGCGAACCGGCGACCAACCTTGTGCCGACAAAGATACGATAATTCCCGTTAAAACATCGCCGCTGCCTCCGGTGGCCATTCCGGGATTACCCGTTGTGTTGAAAAAACAATACCCGTCGCTCGTGGCAACGGAAGTGTATGCACCTTTCAAAACGACAATGATACCGTATTTACGCGCCATTTCCATTTGTTTGCACCAACGTTGGTAACCGTTTTCCGATTTTCCCGCCAAACGGTCAAATTCCCTGGGGTGCGGAGTGATGATACAGTTCGGCGGCAACAGTTGCATCCGATCGGGATTTTCCGAAAGAATATTCAGCGCGTCGGCATCCAAAACCAAATTGTTCGGAATGTCCGTTTTTCCCGCATTCACGGTATGAAGGAGCGCAGACAATGCTTGTTGCGTTTCCGGAACCCGCCCGATTCCGGGACCGATGCCGATTGCCGAGAAAGCGCTCAAATCGGGAATCCGGGTCAAAATGTCGGGATGTTGATCCGGTGACACAAGCGCCTCGGGAACGGATATTTGCATGATGTCGTTGCACGAACCCGGAATGTGCGCGGTTACCAGCCCCGCGCCGGTACGCAGACACGCTTTTGTCGCCAGCACGGCGGCGCCCGCCATGCCGCGGCTTCCGGCAATAATACACGCATGCCCGAAATTGCCTTTGTGCGCAAATTTATCGCGCGGCGGTATCATTCCGGCAATATCATTTTTCTCTAAAGTGAAAATTTTCGATGGTTGTTGATCGATGCCCTCCGGCGATAAGCCGATGTCGAGTACCGTCAATTCGCCGACATGCGGGGCATTCTCTGCAAAAAAGAATGATAATTTGGGCTGTTGAAAAGTCAATGTGTGCCGAGCGCGGATAACGGCGTTCGAATTGTTATTTTCGTTGCTTTCGCAAAACAGCCCCGACGGGATGTCGATCGCAACAACCGCAGCGCCGCTTGCGTTAATGTGCGCAACCGTCTGTGCCGCCAAGCCTTCGAGCGGGCGCGAAAGCCCGCTGCCGAACATGGCGTCGATCACGACAGTCGACGGAAGTATGTGCGGCATATTTTTGCCTGTCAATACAATCGGCTTTATTTCGGAAAGGCGCCGGAAATTGACGAAAGCGTCCGGCGATAACTTGTCGGCCTTGGTAAGCATGTAAACGGATACATCGTAACTTAATTCATGCAGCATCCTTGCACCGGCTAAACCGTCGCCTCCGTTATTGCCGGGGCCGATGAATATCAGTATCTTTCGGTTTCGATCGAATAGGCCGGTCAATCGGCGGACACAAGCTCTTGCCGCCCGTTCCATCAACGCTGTCGAAGCAACCGGCTCGTGTTCGATCGTATAAGCGTCGACTGCTTGTATTTGTTCTCGGTTTAAGACTTTCATGATCCGCGCGGTTTTACAAAAAAAGGAATAAACTTAATGCCATGACGATCATTCCCGCCACGAGACCGAAAATGGAAATATGATGTTCGCCGAATTTTTCGGCAGTCGGCAGAAGCTCGTCCAACGAGATATACACCATCACCCCCGAAACGGCCGCCAAAACCGTGCCGTTGATGACGGGCGACCAAAACGGCATTAAAAATATGTAAGCGATCAAAGCCCCCACAGGCTCGGCAAGCCCCGACAAGAACGACAGCCAGAACGCTTTCTTTTTGTTGCCCGTGGCATGGTATATCGGAACCGAAACCGCAATGCCTTCGGGAATATTGTGAATGGCGATGGCGACGGTTATCGGAATGGCGATGCCGAGTCCGCCCAATGCGGAAGTAAAAGTGGCGATGCCTTCGGGAAAATTGTGGATGGCGAGCGACAGCGCAACGACAATACCTACGCGGTGCAGCGATTTATCATTCTTGCCCGGATGTTTCATGTCCTCAACGCCGTGTATTTCGTGCGGGTTTTCGGCCTTCGGAATCAAAAAGTCAATCAAAGTGATCAACGCAATTCCTCCGAAAAAGGACAGCAGCAGATACAACGTCCCGGTTTTGTTGCCGAAAATTTCGACAAGTCCGCTTTTGGCAACAGGCAGCATTTCCATGAACGAAACATAAAGCATCACGCCGGCCGAAAAGCCCAACGAAGCGCACAAAAATTTCGTATTGGTGCGTTTCGCCACCAATGCAATTAAGCTGCCGATCCCTGTCGACAAACCGGCAAATAAAGTCAGCCCGAAGGCAAGCAAAACGGTATGCTGATCCATGCTTCGATGTTTCGATGATCATACAAAGTTCGTAAGTTCTATCGATAATACAAACGCGGAAATATGTTTTTTTGTTTCGGGCCATATACAAACAAAAAAACCGCCCCAAAAAGGACGGTTTTCTTTGAAATATTGAGAAGATTACTTTTTTAACTCCGTAGTCAACACTAATTCAGGTTTTTTGGTATCTTTATTTTCTACGATCGACCATTTTGGAAGTTTTATCTTTGTGGTTTCATAACCATCTTTATTATCCGTTATCGAGAATACGATGTCGTTATAATCGACGTCGCCGCCTCCATGATTGTCTTCGAAGAACATGAC
>JAVBRP010000345.1:0-5055 GCA_031547815.1 Bacteroidales bacterium
CTCCGGTTTTCCGATACCTTGATACGGATTTTGGTTAATAGCCTCTATAAGTCGGGTAATTTTTTGATCATCGGTTTGTTACCCGTTGTTATCCAAAAATCCAAATCGGCTTGGGCATCAGGCAAAAAGACTATTTCCATAATTTGTTTAGCTCGTCGATTGTCATTACCTTACCTTTTCCTGCCTTATAGTCGGCTCTGCTTTTCCGTATCTTGGCCACGAACTCCGGATTATACGGTTGTTCTTCCGAAACTTCGAATTTGATCTTAAGCGCTTGCATAAAAGCTTTCAAAGCGTTAACCTGTTCATCCGTTTTAGGATGTGCTATTAATATTTCATGCATTTTCATCGAGTCCGGTATTTTATGTAAGAATGAAATCTTTTACAAAGATAATCAAAAATTTAAATAAAAGAGAATCCGTCCGCTCCCGATACAAAGCATCATTACCGTATCCGTTATATCCGCATTATTTTGTACATTTGCAGCCGTAAAACCGAAAAATATACATGAAGAAAAATATAGCTCTTTTATTGGGCGGCGATTCGGCCGAAGCCGTTATATCCGTCAAAAGCGCCGATCGGATGTTGCGTCTGCTGGACGATACTTTGTTTGACGTTTATCCGATAAAGGTAACGGGCCTGTCATGGAAGTATGACAGGGACGGGCAATCGACGGAGGTGGACAAAAACGATTTTTCGTTGACCGCAGACGGCCGACATATCCGGTTCGATTGCGCCGTGCCGATGATCCACGGTACGCCCGGCGAGGACGGTCGCTTGCAGGCTTATTTCGAATTGATGCGCGTGCCCTACACCACTTGCGATGTGTTGGCTTCGTCGCTTACATTCAACAAACATGCGTGCAAAACCTTTCTGAATTCGCTGGGTATTCTTTTCCCGAAAGGAAAACTGATCCGCAAAGGCGACAAAGTCGATGCCTCTGAAATTTGCGCCATATTGGGATTGCCTTGCTTTATCAAGCCCAACAACGGCGGGTCGAGTTTCGGCGTGAGCAAAATTAAAGCAAGCGAAGAATTGGAACCCGCATTGGCGGCCGCTTTTGCCGAAGACGCCGAAGAAGTGCTGGTTGAAGAGTTTATCGAAGGAACCGAAATTACGTGCGGGTTGGTGAAGCTGAACGGTCAAATAACCGTTTTTCCCATTACCGAAGTGGTGAGTAAAAAAGAATTTTTCGATGTCGAAGCCAAATATCAGCCGGGCATGTCCGACGAAATCACGCCGGCACGCATCAGCGACTCTCTTCATGAAGATTGCAAAACCTTATCGACAGCTGTTTACAGGCATCTGAATTGTCGCGGGATTGTCCGTATCGATTATATCGTTCGCAACGGCCGGCTTTATTTCCTCGAAGCCAATACCGTTCCCGGTATGAGCGAGGCCAGCATTATTCCCAAGCAAGTGGAAGCAATGGGCAAAATGACTATTCAAGAATTGTATACCGATTTGATCAACGAGGCCATCGAAAGGGCAGGAGAGGGGATGCCGAAAAGCGATCACGGAAAATAAATTATCAAATTATTAAAATATTGTAAATCAACAAAAAGAAAATATTCGAATAAGATAAAAAACGTTATTTTTCACAAAAATCGAAAAAACGGAAACAAAAACATCGAATATTCGGTTTTATAGCTAATTTTGCATTTTTAAAATCAACTCGAAATATGGGCTTATTAGGAATCAAACTAAGATTAGGGTTTTTCCCGAATGCGGAAAAAATTGACAAACAACACGATGCACTTGTTAAAGAGTACAGTGATTTTTTGGAATGTTCCCAATCGAAAGAGCTGGAACGGTTTGAATATTTGAACAGATATTTAAACTCTCCGGAGTTTGAAGAAAAAGAAAATAATCCGGATTCGGATCGCACGGAAATAGAATCTTTGAAAAGCGAATTCGAAGGGCTTAAAAAATCGTCGAAATTGGTCACGTATTTCAAGACCAAAAGCCACGAAGCGAAATTTGCTCCGCTAAAAGCCTGGAAATTGGAATTTGAAGATCATTTCACGGGCGACAAATTGGATAAAGAAAAGTGGTTGACCCGTTATTACTGGGGCGATAAGCTGTTGAACGACAGCTATTCGCTGATGGGCGACCGTCATTATATCACCAACGGTAAAAACCTGTCGGTTTCCGGGTCAAAACTCGCCATCGTCACCCAAAACGAAATTGCAAAAGGTGTGGTTTGGAATCCGCTCATGGGTTTTGTTCCGCAGGAATTTTCTTATACCACGGGGTTGATCAATACCGGAAAATCGTTCCGTCATCAATACGGAAAAATCGAAGCAAAGGTAAAAGTGCCGAAAGGGAACGCTTTCCATGCTTTTTGGTTGGCCGGAGAACGCATGTTACCGCAAGTAAATATATTCAAATATACGAACGGGAAGTTCTATTTGGGTAATTTTTGGGGTGACGTAACCGATCCCAACGGTATCAGCAAAGACAATACGGCGATCAGCGGCGCATTTGCGGGCAGAAGTTGTATTTTTTCATTGGAATGGGCGCATAAACAATTAATATGGTCAGTGAACGGAGTTGTATTTAAAACAATGCAACGCGGTGTTCCTGCCGAACCTATGTATATCGCATTCGGATCGGGTGTTGAGAATGACTCTGCCGGATCAAATCCCGTGAGATTTGAAATCGATTGGGTACGCTTTTATTCCAAAGCATAAAAAAGTGATATGTTACGGGTCGGGTGAGATAAACCGTTTTATTGCATTGTTGTTAAATATACATGGATAGCTTGTCTCCTGAAATAGTATTGTTGTTGACATTCATTGTATCTTTCCTGGTTACATACATGTCGATACCTTCCATTGTCGGCGTTGCGCGTACGAAAAAACTTTTCGACGAACCAAGTCGCCGTAAAAGTCATATTCAACAGATACCCACATTGGGCGGAGTTGCCATATTTGCCGGGTTCACCGTGTCTGCCGGATCATTTATCGATTACAACCATGTCCCGTCATTGCAGTATATTTTGGTGGCTTGTATCATCATATTCTTCATCGGAATTAAAGATGACGTGTTGATCATTGCTCCCGTAAAAAAATTGCTGGGACAAATTGCAGCCGTGTTGGTACTGATTATTCCGGGCGATTTGTGTTTTACGAGCGTACACGGTTTTTTGGGCGTTAATTACATTTCGCCTGTAATCGGCTTGTTGCTCACACTGTTCGTCATCATTGTTATTGTCAACAGTTTTAACCTGATCGACGGGATCGACGGCTTGGCCGCCTCGGTCGGGATGCTCACCACCGCATTTTTCGGCCTGTGGTTTTTCGTTTCCGGAAATGTTGCCTACAGTTTATTGTCTATCGCCACATTCGGTACTTTGCTCGCTTTTTTTCGTTACAATGTTTTCGGCAGAAAGAACAAAATATTTATGGGCGACACCGGATCGCTGATTCTCGGGTTGTTGATGGGCGTTCAGGTGGTCCTTTTCAATGAAAAAAATATCGGTCTGACATCGGCATTCTCCATAAAAGCGGCGCCTGCCGTTTCTTTTGCAGTGCTGATCATACCGTTGTACGACACCATACGCGTGTTTTTGATAAGAATGTCGCGCGGACGTTCTCCTTTTGCCGCCGACAAAAATCACATCCATCACTGCCTGTTGAGGTTAGGCTTCTCGCACGGACAATCGACCCTTATTATTGTTTTTGCAAATATATGTTTTATCGTATTGGCATTGTTGCTGCAAAATATCGGAATCTTTTGGTTGATGGTGGTTATTTTAACCTGTGCCACCTGCTTATCTTTTTTTATCGAATATCGTGTCCGGAAAACCAATCTGCATATCAACCTTGAAGAAGAAAACCGGAAACAAAAAGCAAAATTGAACGTCGGGAAAAATACGGAACCGAAAAAAGGAGGATTGATTTTTTAATCGAAAACGCCGTGAAAAATGGTGTATGTACGGATATTTCCGATTATTCTGCTTTTATTTGTTCGATGTACCGGCATTGAAGCACAATCTACAGTCGGACTTGATCCCGAATTGAAGTGGCGGTATGCACGCGAAGCATACGCCGCACCGAATTTGCACACTTACATTCAACCGTGGAATATAGCCGATATCCAAAAGTCAGGCGATTCGACGCTAACGAAAAAGACCGGAAAATTCGACCATTACATTCATCCCTTAGCCAATCTCCAACTATCCGCAGGGACGGAATTTCGCCAACAATACGGAGCCGGTATTCATACCGGATTTACTTGGAAAAAAAGTCTGTCGGTCGATTTCAATTACGCGCTTACCGGCCGGCAATTTTCTGATTACGAACAAGTTTATATCGATTCCACAGGCTTGATCCCGCATTACGACCGTTATTTGGCGCACCGCAATGATTTCTATCTATATCAATCGCTGAATTTCAGCATTGCCTGGACGCCGATCAAATACATCACGGTACGCGCCGGGAAAGATCGTCAGTTTTGGGGCGACGGTTACCGGTCGCTCTACCTGTCGGACAACGCTGCCGGTTATCCGTTCCTGCAAGCGATTTTCAAGGTGTGGAACATCAAATATGTATTCATGACCGCCCGCATGAGCGATTATCAATTATCGGAACATTTCGACACGCGGCACAAAAAATATACGTCGATGCATACTTTGAGTTGGAACATCACCCCGAGCATCAACGTGAATCTGTTCGAGGCCGTGATATGGGACGCCGTCGATTCGGTCAGCATGCGCACTTTCGACATCAATTACCTCAATCCGGTGGTTTTTTTGCGGCCTGTGGAATATTCCATCGGTTCGCCCGACAATGTTATTCTCGGATTTGGCGGCAAAATCAAGGTTTGGCGGGAAATGTATTTGTACGGACAGTTTCTTTTGGATGAATTTAAGTTTGACGAATTGGCAGCCCGGACGGGTTGGTGGGCCAATAAATACGCTTTTCAGGCAGGAATAAGAAGTTTTTGGGGCGAACGTCGACCGCTGATGCTGCAAGCCGAATTCAATCAGATACGGCCTTATACGTACACACATTATTATCCGCTGCAAAATTACGGCCACTTGGTGGAAGC
>JAVBRP010000119.1:0-14888 GCA_031547815.1 Bacteroidales bacterium
GAACTGTTGACTGCCCTGATAGCGAAAAAGGTTTTCCACCGGTTCCGTTTTCTGGGTTTGTGGACGGTAGCCATAGATGCCACCGGAGTTTACAACTGGGGCGAAGTTCCGGTAGACTTTGCCCTGCACATGACCTCCTATAGTTGTGCCAAATGGCAATTTTGCGGTTTTCACAAATGTTCGATTTTTTAACTCTCTTCAAAATAGACATTTGGCACAACTCAGATATGTAAATTTTGATCATTTTCAATGTCAAATTACCATATCTACGGGTAATTTTCGTTACCAAAATTGTCCGTAGGACAACCACGTCAATAGAAAAAGTTGCTCCAAACCAATAATTGCCCGCCGGGGCATCAACTCTTTGAAAAAATAAAGAATCTCCCGCCAACATATTTTTGCGCTTGATCCTTAATAACTTCGTTGTTTTAGTTTTATTTACGCCACTTAAATATTTTCATTTTTCTTCAAAAATATTTGGTGAATCAAAATAATTGAATTTTATTTGCACTGTAATAGTTTAGTAGTACACTAATTTTATAAACAGATGATCCAAATAGAAGATTTAAGCTTTCGTTACGGCAGGCGTACCAATCTGTTCGACGGGTTAAACCTGTCGATGACCGGCGGCCACATCTACGGTTTGCTGGGGCGCAACGGTGCAGGAAAGACCACGCTGCTGAAGATCATGACGGGGATGCTTTTCCCGAAGACGGGAACTTGTCGCGTATTGGGCTGCGATGCGCCGAAACGCAAACCCGCCATGCTCGAAGATGTGATGTTTGTGCCCGAAGAGTTTTATGCGCCTGCGTTGACCATTCGGCAATACGTCGATCTGTATGCTCCGTTCTATCCGAAGTTCGACCGGGAACAATTCGACATGTTTCTGGATGAACTGCAATTGACCAAAAACGACGGATTCGGCTCTTTATCGTTGGGGCAGAAGAAAAAAGCGATCCTTGGTTTTGCGTTGGCGGCAAATACGCGCATATTGATTCTGGACGAGCCGACCAACGGATTGGATATTCCGTCGAAAACGCAATTTCGCCGCATGGTGGCATCGTTGGCAACCGACGATCGATGCATTATCGTTTCGACACACCAAGTGCGCGACATCGACAAACTGATCGACGCCGTGATTGTGCTCGACAACAGCAAGATATTGCTGAACCAAAGCGTGGAAGGTATTACGCGGAAGCTCGCTTTCCGGACGGTTGCCGAACTTTCCGGACAAGAATTGTACGCCGAAGAGTCGGTTGCCGGGTATCAGGCGGTAATTCCCGACGCAAACGACGGCAACACGCAGATCAATCTGGAGTTGTTGTTCAATGCCGTCATGGCCGACCGACAAGCCGTTCAACATATTTTTAACCGATAAAACGAACATCATGAATCAAATATTCAGTTTCAAGCGATACATTTTATTGATGAAACGCCAATTTGCGGAAAACAAAAGGCTGTACCTTTGGGGAACAGGCGGAGTGTTGGCGATTATTGTTTTGTTTTTTTGGAGTATTTCTTCGATTATTGCTAAATCTCAATTCTATCAGGAAGCTGTTTTAACAATTAGTGCTTATCTCTGTCTTACGTTCTACGCAGGAACATTTCATGAACAACTCGGAATAAAACGCAAACGAATGTTTTATTATTCATTGCCGGCATCCCCGCTCGAAAGATTGGCTGTCGCTTTCAGTTATGTGATGGTGCTGTGCCCCGTTGTATTCATTGTGCTCTTTTATACCGCGGATTTCTTCGCCATACAGATTTTCAATTCGGCAAACGGCACAAACTTTCCGATTATTTCAATTTTCACATATCGCTGGGATGTGATCTATCACATTGTTTTACTGATGTCAGTATTTGCAGTATGTTCTTTCTCTTTCGGGACGGCCGGAATCATTAAAACCACATTTGCCGTATTTGTTGTTGGTCTGATGTTTATAGGATTGTATATGTGGCTTTTCAAATCTCTGTTTCAAATAAAAGACGCTTCAGTCATCCTTCCTTATGCGTCATTATATTTATATGCTGACGACACAATGCTGAAAGCCAACAATATTTTCAGTCGGACATGGTTTCTGTTGGCTCCGCTTTGCTGGGTAATATATTATTTCAAACTAAAAGAAAAGGAGGCATAGCAGTGGAATTTAAAGACAAACAAGCCATCTATCTGCAAATAGCAGATTATGTGTGCGATCATATCCTTACGGGGAAATGGCAGGCAGGCGAAAAGATTCTTTCCATTCGCGAGTTGGCCGTGAAGCTCGAAGTGAACCCTAACACGGTGATGCGCACATACGAATATCTCCAGCTACGAGATATTATTTTCAATAAGCGCGGTATCGGCTATTTTGCGGGCGAATCGGCGCAGGAAAAAATACGGGAATTGCGTCGGCAAAAATTCTTCGATCAAGAATTGCCCGATTTTTTCAAAAACATCCGTATGTTAGGCATCGATTTTTCCGAGATCAAAGAAAGATACGATAACAGTCTGTAAATGCTTTAAAAACAGAAAATATGAAAACATCAAATATTATTATTCTATCGGCATTCATTATTATCGTTGCCGGGGTATTCGTCAACGCTTTTCAATTAAGAGACATGTATGTCGATAGGAGCAATTCGCAACGTAATAGTATCAATAAGTATATTCCTGACGAGCAAATGATTTACATTGAAACCCGATATAACCCCAAAATAAGATCTGAGGCACGCGCCGAAATCAATATCACCCAAGGCGAACCCGACATGTTTGCTGCGTCCGACACAAGTCAATTCGAACTTATGCCCGTTGACAGCGGGTTGATAGTCAGGGTAAAAAATCGACAAAAAAAGGCATACATCATGTTGTCCGAATTGAGCAAATTAAGAGTTTCCGGTCGCACAAATGTTACAATCAGCGGTTTCACCCGCGATTCGATGCGGCTGTGTTCCGACTCCGGTGCATCCGTAACGGTGGAAAATTGCCACATCGATAAACTGTCGGTACAAAACATCGGGGGAAAAACATCAATCGCCGGCGGAAATACGATCAAACATATCGATATTCGGCTACGGGGCGGCAATTTTACTTCCGGCGATGCGCCTTACGAGTCGGCAACCTGCGATGCGGATGCAAAATCGCACGTGAATCTGACGGGGCGATCCATCGGGATGTTCAAATAGTCATGCCGGGACGAGGTTGCACCTCGCCCCTAATATTCTGGCAGGCTGAGCCTGCTTACATAAATTCGACTGAGGTGCAACCTCAGCCGAACGTCATTTTGCACAATCTAACCTTGCGAAGCTCACCAAAGGTGAAATTTGGCAGCATGGGCTATAATTTCTTACCCGCCTTTTCATTATTTGTATTAAATTTGCAGCGGAAAATTCGCATCCGACCCGATCGGTTGTATGCCGATATACCGTTGAATATGAATACAAAAAGCACACCCGCCGCCAAATTATCCGGAACTTCTTTCGCCCGGCTTTATCGAATCGTTTGCGTTTGTTTTTTTATCCCGATGTATATCGGATTGGCCGCACAAAATCAGGATCCTGCCAAGCCGCAGATACTTGTCGACTTGGCCAAGGATGCAAAAGACGGAAGCGGCCGGATTGAGTTGTCGCAGCCCGCGCAGGTCGAAAGCCTTCTGAAACTGCACATTGCCAATAACAAGTTGCAAAAAGGAATCCCCGGCTATCAGATACGCATTTTTTCGCTATCGGGACAAACAGCCCGACAAAAGGCTACGGATGTCAGAGCGTCGTTCATGAGAAGTTTTCCCGAAATGGATGCCCGCATGGAATACAACAATCCTAATTTTCAGATTCTTGTCGGAAATTTCCGCACCTATACGGAAGCGTATTACGAAAAAAAGAAAATCGAAAAAGTTTTCCCAAGCGCTTTTATTGTCAGCGAAATAATCGAAATACCCAAATAAACAAGCGCTGCCCGACCCTCTCCGGTTGGGATAGGGTACGGGTGAGCCGACCGATTGATATACAAAAAGAATGACCGATCAATTACAGCACGAATGCGGTATCGCATTGGTAAGGCTTCTGAAGCCCCTCGAATATTTTCATTATAAATACGGCAGTTGTCTGTACGGCCTTCAAAGGCTGCACTTGATGATGGAAAAACAGCGAAATCGCGGACAGGACGGAACCGGTGTCGTGTGTGTAAAAATAGGGATGTCGCCAGGCAACAAATACATTTCGCGCGAAAGATCCATCAAGCCGTCGTCCATTGATCATGTGTTCAAAGATATTTACGGTCACATCAATAAAGTAGGCAAACGCACGCCCGACCATCTGAACGACGCGAACTGGATGAAACGCGAAATGCCCTTTGCGGGAGAGATTTATTTGGGACATTTGCGTTACGGCACCTACGGGAACGATTCGCTGGAAGCCATTCACCCGGTCATCCGCCAAAACAATTGGAAAACGCGCAATTTGATATTGGCGGGGAATTTCAACCTGACCAACGTGGACGCCATGTTCAATGTGCTTACCGATCTGGGACAATTTCCCACGGGATATTCCGACACGGTGACCATGCTCGAAAATATCGGACACTTCTTGGATCGCGAAAACCAGCGATTGTTCGACCGATTTAAAAGGGAAGGTTACGAAAACGCCGAAATTTCCGAAATGATCGCTAAGAACATCAGCATCAGAGACGTGCTGTACGAGTCGAGCAAGAAATGGGATGGCGGATATGCCATCAGCGGTATCTTGGGACACGGCGATGCGTTTGTGTACCGCGATCCGTGCGGCATTCGTCCCGCATTTTATTACGCCGACGACGAAGTGGCGGTAGTTGCGTCCGAGCGTCCGGTAATCCAGACAGCTTTCGATCTGGATGCCGACCAAGTTCACGAAGTGAAACCGGGCCACGCTTTTATCGTTAAAGCCGACGGGAAGATTTCGGAAGAGGTAATTCAGCCGTCGCAAGAGAAAAAGTCGTGTTCGTTCGAACGGATTTATTTTTCGCGCGGCAGCGATAAGGATATTTACAAGGAACGCAAGCTGTTGGGGAAATTGCTGATCCCCGATATTCTTCAATCCATCGATCACAATCTCGAAACGGCTGTTTTTTCGTACATACCCAACACCGCCGAAACGGCTTTTTACGGCATGGTGGAAGGCGCGGACGAGTATTTGAACCGGCGGAAAAAGAAATTGATCCTTGAAGCAGGCGACAAATTGACGCCCGCCCGCTTGGACAAGATCATGGACGTGCACACCCGTGTCGAAAAAGTGGCGATCAAGGACGCCAAGTTGCGCACGTTCATCACGCAGGACAAAAGTCGCGCAAGCATGGTAGGCCACGTTTACGACATCACGTACGATACGATCCGCAAAGGCGTGGACAATCTGGTGATCATCGACGATTCGATCGTGCGCGGAACAACGTTGAAACTGAGCATCATTCGGATATTGGATCGTTTGGAACCCAAAAAGATCGTTTTCGTGTCGTCGTCGCCGCAAATTCGTTATCCCGACTGCTACGGCATCGACATGGCCAAACTGAACGAGTTCGTTGCTTTTCAGGCTGCTGTCGCTTTGCTGAAGGAAACGGGCAAACAATCGATCATCAACGAAGTATACAAAAAATGCAAGGCGCAGCAAGGAATGCCCGCATCGAGCATGGTGAATTACGTGAAGGAGATTTACGAGCCTTTTACGGTGAAGGAAATTTCCGTAAAGATTGCCGAATTGCTGAAAACATCGGAAATAAAGGCGGAGATCGATATTATTTTCCAAACGGTGGAAAATCTTCATCGCGCTTGTCCGAACGATACCGGCGATTGGTATTTCACGGGCGACTATCCGACCGCAGGGGGTAATCGCGTCGTAAACAACGCTTTCATTAATTATATCGAAGGAAAAAATAAAAGAGCGTATTAAAATTTTTTCATATTCGGACATCAAATTAAAAATTTCCGCATATATTTGCAGCATCGAAAAGTAGAAAATGTATCAAGGCGCAAACATAAACGTAAAATTTTGGTGGTGGCACACATTGTTCCCCGAACAATGAGGTGTGTTGTTGTGCCTGTGTTATCATAGCATCAAAAGAGCCTGTTGTTCAAAGCAACAGGCTCTTTTTGTTTTAATACGTATCCTAATAGAATCTCAATCATATTTTTCATATTTTTAAATTAAATCATTATGACAAAGCTGAAAAAAATTGTACTGAATGAGGCGGAAATCCCCTCGAAGTGGTATAATATCGCGGCCGAAATGCCCAACAAACCGATGCCTATTTTGCATCCGGGAACGAAACAAGCGTTAAAGCCCGAAGACCTGTTCCCGATCTTTGCGGAAGAAGTGTCCAAACAGGAGCTGAACCAAACCGACGTGTGGATCGACATTCCGGACGAAGTTCGCGACAAATACAAGATTTATCGCCCCACTCCGCTGGTACGCGCCTTCGAATTGGAGAAAGCGCTGGATACGCCCGCGCACATTTATTTCAAGAACGAGAGCGTCAGCCCGGTCGGGTCGCACAAGTTAAATTCGGCTTTGGCGCAAGCCTATTATTGCAAGAAAGAGGGCTTGACGAACATCACCACCGAGACGGGCGCGGGGCAATGGGGCACGGCGTTGTCGTTTGCCGCGAGGGCTTTCGGTTTGGAGCTGGCCGTGTACATGGTGAAAATCAGTTACGAACAGAAACCGTATCGCCGTTCGCTCATGCAGACGTGGGGCGCGCAGGTGATCGCATCGCCGAGTATGTCGACCAAGGCGGGCCGCAAAATCCTTACCGAACACCCTAACTATCAGGGAAGTTTGGGAACGGCCATTTCCGAGGCCATCGAATTGGCTATGCAAACGCCGGGTTGCAAATACACGTTGGGCAGCGTGCTGAACCATGTGTCGCTGCATCAAACCATTATCGGGCTTGAAGCCGAAAAGCAAATGGAAATTGCCGGCGAATATCCCGACATCATCATCGGTTGTTTCGGCGGAGGATCGAACTTTGCGGGAATATCGTTTCCGTTCATGCGCCACAACATCGCGGACGGCCGCAAAACCCGTTTCATCGCGGCAGAACCTGCATCATGTCCCAAGTTGACGCGCGGCGTGTTTCAATACGATTTCGGCGACGAAGCGGGCTATACGCCGTTGCTGCCGATGTTCACGCTCGGGCACAACTTCGCGCCGGCGCACATCCATGCGGGCGGCTTGCGCTATCACGGCGCCGGAACCATTGTGAGCCAATTGTTGAAGGACAATATGATGGAAGCGGTGGACATCAAGCAGCTCGATTCGTTCAACGCGGGCGTTCTTTTTGCCCGTACCGAGGGGATCGTCCCGGCGCCCGAATCGGCGCACGCCATCGCTGCCGCCGTCAACGAAGCGTTGAAAGCCAAGGAGGAAGGCGTCGCGAAAACGATTCTTTTCAATCTTTCCGGACACGGTTTGGTGGATATGGCCGCTTACGACCAATATTTTGCCGGCGATTTGACGAATTATGTTTTGACCGATGAAGATATTGCAAAAAATACCGATGAATTGGAAAAAATAATCTGAAAAAAAACGGATAAATGCGAAAAGAACCGTCGCATTTCAAAGATTTTTCATAAAAAAGGGCGCGTATTTGCAAATAATACGCGCCTTTTTTATTTTTGTTGATAATTTTTCGGGAAATCGAATAGAAAATGTGAATAATTATTAATCTTTGTCCATAAATCGAAACACACTTCATGCACCCGTATTCGGCGAATGTATCAAGTCGCTTGAAGCGGATACTAAAGGTCTAAATCGGAATAAAGGATGGCAAACGCCCACAATATAAGCATTTTGCTTGCAGAGGACAATCGCGATTTGTTGTTTTTGGTTCAAGAACACCTGAAAGCGGAGGGATTTACGGTGTATTCCATCGATAACGGGCTGGACGCCTATCGGTTGTTTTTGGAGCGAAAGCCGGCCATTGCCGTGCTGGACATTGATATGCCGGAGATTGACGGTATCAAGCTTTGCACCCAGATACGCAAGCTGGATGACCGTACGCCGATTATTTTTACCACCGGCTATTCCGAAACGCATAATGTAAAAATCGGTTTCGAAGCCGGCGCTAACGATTATCTGAAAAAACCGTACGATGTGGACGAGTTGACGATTCGTATCCGGCATTTGACAAAAACGCTCCGCCCCGACGACGATGTGTCGGATCGCTTATTCTACATAGGCACGTTCGTTCTCAACAGCGACCTTCATGTCCTTACGTCCGACAAAGGAATCGAATATTCGCTGTCGTATACGGAAAATACGATACTCGAAATTTTGTGCCAAAACCTCGGACACATCGTTCCGCGCGAACGATTCATCAATGCCGTTTGGGGTTCGAGGCCCGCATTCGACTCGCGTTCGATCGATGTGTATGTTTCCCGACTTCGCAAATACTTGGCGCAAGGAGCTAACGCCAACATTATCAATTGCTACGGACGAGGTTATCGGTTGGTGATATTTAAGAATGGGGATTAGATCGACCACCGGATGGCAATGTCGCTTTTGCTTTTCACCGAAGGTAAATCATTATCCGGCAATGAAAAGAAGCAGTAGGCAGATCAGATAGTCCCTCAATCCTTCTTTGATTGTTTTCAGCGCATTGTATATCTGCGCATCCACGGTACGGATGCTGATATTCAATTCGTCGGCAATCTCTTTACTTTTCATGCCCCGGAAGCGGCTCATTTCAAAGATCAATCGGCATTTTTCGGGAAGTTTCTCCACGCAATGCCGCAGCAGTTCGTTAATCTCTTTCAAGTACAATTCAGTCAACGGATAAGGTACTTCGGCGTGTATCTCTGCTTCCTGCAGTTTTTGCTTGACGGATGTTTCATAATCGGCGTGAACCCTCAGCGAACGAAAATGCGAAATGCAGCGATTGTGTACGGCCCGAAACAAATACGACTCGTAGGAAACATTTATTTCGGTTCGATTATTCCACAAATTAACAAAGCATTCCTGAACGATGTCTTTTGCCTGCTCGCCGTCGTCGATATATTTACGGCAATATGCATATAATCGCGGTTGCAAACGATAAAATAATTGTTCAAAAAATTTAATGTCCGGTTGCTCTAAACGATTTCCGCTCTGGTCCATAAATTCGCGCTAAAAGCAACGCAAACATACGACATTTTTTTCATAAAAGTTTTGATGCGGTTGCCCAAACAAAATTCGTCAAAAATGTGTTTAAGTTTTGGTTACACTTTAATTTTTTTCCGATGAAAGCAGTATATTTGCAAAACAAAATTTTTTCGGAAAATGGGCGGAACCGAAAAGCCCTTAACAGAGTAGGAGTTATCTAATTTTTTTAACCACCATGAACAACAAATTTTTTACGTTTTTCAAACCTGTCTTCGATTATATCGACGAAGGTAAAATTTTTCGCAAGCCGTTCAGTTGGCTGTACGGCATCTTTGCTGTTGCGCACCTGATTTTTCCGTTGTATGTGCTCGTACAATTGATCAAGTATTTTGAATTCCTTGACGGAAAAGGAATTTTCGGAGGTAGTTTGATTTGGATCGTCATTGCCGTTGCGGGATGGTTCAGTTTTCAACTGTGGTGGGACCGCATGTTTAAAGTTGCCAATCTGACAAAGGACAACGAAGAATTTGTAGCTACGCCGCTTGTTTCGCACCTTATTCAGACTTTCGGCGAATGGTTCGGATGCTATGTCGGAGGTGTGGGCTGCATCGCTTGCCTTCTCATGTTCCTTTTCGGAATGGGCAATATGCCCGGCATGGAGTCGATTCCTTACATGAAACAAATGGGTGTTGCCGGAGTTGTCGGAATGCCGATATACGGATTCCTGATGCTGGTTTTCTTCCGTTTTATTGCCGAAATGGCGCGGGCGCTCGCAAGCATTGCCAACAATACCAAGAAATAAATACCGATCGAAGAGCTAAAAAAAGACCGTTTCGGCGTTGCCGAAACGGTCTTTTTATTAAAGCTAATTCAGCTTATACTCCACATTCAAGCCGTTCAGGTATTCGACAAATTCGCTGCTCAGATTGATTCTCTGCTTGCGCGAAAACATTTCGATCATTTGGTTTTCCTCCGGATCGACAATCTTGAAACGCAGCAACACATTTCCTTTATTGGCTTCCGCGCGGGAATTCAAATCGTTGACCAGATCGTCGGTGATCCGGTCCAACGGCAAAATCACCGATACGCTTTTCAGCATTTCTTCTTTCACGTTGCTGAGCATGGTGATGGTTTTGATCTTCGGTTCCAACTCGTTACGAAAATTTTCCTGAACCGTGCCTTTGATGAACAACGGAAAACCTTCGCCGATATAATTGCGGAAAGTCTCGTAATCCTTACCGAAAAGCCGAAATTCGTACGACCCGCTGAAATCCTCCAAAGTGATCGCCCCCCACGGCTTCCCGTTCTTGCTGATGGCATTGCGCGCGGCGGTGACCAATCCGGCAACGGAAAATTCCTTACCGCCGAGTCGACCCAAATCCTGAAAATCGGCTAATTGCGTATGAACCAAATGCATCATTTCCAATCGGAACGGGTCCAGCGGATGCGCCGAAAGATACATCCCGATGAGGTCTTTTTCGCGGTTCAGCTTTTCGAGAATGCTCCAATCTTCCACGCGCGGCACTTCGGGGCGGGTAACGGCCACGGCTCCGCTTCCGCCGAAAAGCGAATTTTGCGTCATTTGCTTGTCGGCCTGCATTTTATTGCCGAACCGAAGCAGCGTTTCGGTAAAACTTTCACCGTTTGCATTTTCGGCAAAAAACTGTTCGCGTTTCGTTCCCGGAAAGTTATCGAAAGCGCCGGCCTGCGATAAAGCCTCCATATTTTTCTTGTTGCAAGCCTGTAAATTAACCCTTTCCACGAAATCGAAAATATCCTTGAAAGGCCCGTTTTTGGCGCGTTCTTCCACAATCGCGGCCACCGCGTTGGCGCCCACGCCTTTGATTGCGCCCAAGCCGAAACGAATATTTCCTTGCTTGTTCACCGTGAAAGCCATGTTGCTTTCGTTCACATCAGGCCCGAGCACCTCGATTCCCATGCGGCGGCACTCGTCCATGAATTTGGTGATTTCGGTGATGTTCGAGATGTTGCGACTGAGCACCGCCGCCATGTATTCCGACGGATAATTGGCTTTGAGATAGGCCGTTTGGTACGCAACCCACGAATAGCAGGTGGCGTGCGATTTATTGAACGCATACGACGCAAAACTGACCCAGTCCTCCCAAATCTTGTTGACCACCTTTTCGTCGTGCCCGTTGGCGCGGCAACCCGCGATAAACTTCTCTTTGAGCGCGTTCATCTTGTCGATGAGCTTCTTCCCCATCGCCTTGCGAAGCTCGTCGCTTTGTCCGCGCGTGAATCCCGCCAAATCGCGGCTCAGAAGCATCACCTGTTCCTGATACACCGTAATGCCGTACGTATCTCTCAAACGCTCCTCCATCACGGAAATATCGTATTCGATCGGCTTACGGCCGTGCTTCCGCGCAAT
Organism: Bacteroidales bacterium; assembly: GCA_031547815.1. Lineage (GTDB taxonomy): Bacteria > Bacteroidota > Bacteroidia > Bacteroidales > UBA4181 > JAIRLS01. The sequence continues at coordinate 11,474 of JAVBRP010000119.1, forward strand.
GAAGTCAGGGATGTAGTCCATCGGGCCGGGACGATACAAGGCGTTCATCGCGATCAAATCCTCGAACTTGGTGGGTTTCAGTTCGCGAAGATATTTTTTCATCCCGTCCGACTCGAATTGGAACGTGCCCGTGGTTTCGCCCTTGCTGTACAACTCGTAAGTCGGGCTGTCCTCAAGCGAAATGGTGTCGATATCGAGGTCTTCGCCGCGCCGCAGCTTGATATTCGACAGCGCTTCCTTGATGATGGACAATGTTTTCAGCCCGAGGAAGTCCATTTTCATCATGCCCACATCCTCAATCAACGAACCTTCGTACTGCGTCACCAATATGTCGGAATTGGTTTCCTTGTCGAATGCCGTGCTGATGGGCACATAATTGGTAAGGTCGTCGCGTCCGATCACCACGCCGCAGGCATGAACGCCTGTTTGACGCACCGTGCCCTCAAGCATTTGCGCGTATTTGATGGTGTCGGCAATCAGCGGGTCGGGCGAATTCAACGCTTCCTTCATCGCGGGCACCGACTCGATGGCGCTTTTGATGTTCACTTTTCGGTCGCGCGGAATCTCGTCGATGAGTTTGCTCAAACGGTCGGCCTCCGAAAGCGGGAGATTCTGCACGCGCGCCACATCTTTGATGGCCGATTTTGCGGCCATGGTGCCGAACGTCACGATATGCGCCACTTTTTCCTTTCCGTACTTTTCGGTAACCCATTGAAGCACCTGCCCGCGGCCGTCGTCGTCGAAGTCGATGTCGATATCGGGCATGGAAATGCGGTCGGGGTTGAGGAACCGCTCGAACAGCAAGTCGTACTTGATCGGGTCGATGTCGGTGATCCGCAAACAGTACGCCACCACCGAACCCGCCGCCGAACCGCGTCCCGGGCCCACCGAAACGCCCATTTCGCGCGCCGCGGCGATAAAATCCTGCACAATAAGGAAGTAACCGGGATACCCCATGTTTTTGATGGTGTCCAACTCAAAATCGATGCGTTCGCGCACCTTTTCGTCGAGCTTGTCCGTATATCGTTTTTCCGCACCTTTGTAAGTGAGATGCCGCAGATATTCGTCGGCGTTGTCGAAGCCTTCCGGCAACGGAAAATCGGGCATGATCGGCGCAGAATTGATGTCGTAAAATTCCACCTTATCGGCGATCTCGTCGGTGTTTTCGAGCGCTTCGAGATGATCGGGAAATGCGGCGGCCATTTCGGCGCGCGTCTTGAACCATTCCTGCTTGGTGTAGCGCAGACGGTTCACGTCGTTCACGTCGGCAGCCGTGCTGATGCACAACAGGCGGTCGTGCGCCTCGGCCTCGTTTTCGTTCACGAAATGCACATCGTTGGTGACGATACATTTCACGCCGAGTTTTTTCGACAGTTCCGCCAACACCGGATTGATCTTTTCCTGTTGCACGAACACATCCGTGGCTGCGCCCGGCTTGTTGGTCTTGTGTCGCTGCAATTCGAGATAAAAGTCGTTGCCGAAGCGCTCCTTGAACCACAGAACCGACGCTTCGGCAGCAGCCAAGTTGCCGTCCATGACGTGCTGCGGTATTTCGCCCGCAATGCACGCCGACGAAACGATAAGTCCTTCGCTGTATTTTTCGAGTATCTCCTTGTCGATGCGCGGTTTGTAGTAAAAACCCTCGATGTAGCCGAGCGACACCAACTTGATCAGGTTATGGTATCCCGTTTTGTTTTTCGCCAGCAAAATCAGGTGGTTTCCGCTTCGGTCTTCCCTGCCTTTCTTGTCGTGTCGGCTTGTGGGCGACACATACACCTCGCATCCGATGATGGGCTTGAACAGTTTTTTCCGTAAATCGGCTATTTGCGCATTCAACGCTGCAATTTTTTCTTCAACTTCCGAATCCCCTGTTTCTTTCAGTTTTTTGATTTCCGTTTTCAGGCATTTGATTTCTCCGTTCGTCCCTCCGTTCTTTTTGCCGATATAATTAAAAAATTCCTTGACGCCGAACATGTTACCGTGATCGGTAATGGCGAGTGCATGCATCCCGTCGGCAATGGCTTTATCGACCAAAGCGGGGATTTGCGAAGCCCCGTCGAGCGTGGAGTATTGTGTGTGCACATGCAAGTGCGTGAAATTGGTCATGAAAAGTGATTAAATATTTGAATGTAAAACGAATATCGATACCGCAAAGGAGCGCTTTCCGGTTCGCTAAGTTACGAAATAATAACTTCATTTTTGCCGAAGGATTTTTCCGATCGGTGAACTTTCCGGTTTATATTGCGTTATATACAGATTGTTAAATCATTCATTATTACCTCTGTTATGATGCCTTCGGAAATTCTTCAACGTCGGATGGTGAACCAACAAATTGTCTCGACAGATTTTGTTTGGCCCGACGAATTGGTAAAATGGCAGGTTGCCATGCAGGCGCAGGATTTTACGATGGCTGTTTGGGCCATCGGGCTGCGTTTGTCCCATTTAAGGTATCGCGATATCGAAAACGCTTTCAACGAAGGACATATTCTCCGCACGCATATCATGCGTCCCGCATGGCATTTCATTACGCCTGCCGATATTCGATGGATGCTCGACTTGTATGCTCCGCGAACGCATATTGCCAACGGTTTTTCCTATCGTAAGTACGAATTGGATACTTCGATCTTGAACCGCAGCAAAGACATTCTCATTCAAGCGCTGGAAGGCGGCAGGTATCTGACGCGCCTGGAGTTGATGATCATCATGAGCAATGCGGGCATTACGGTGAACCGGATGCGTTTTGCGTACATCATGATGCATGCGGAATTGGAAAAGATTATTTGCAGCGGCCCCCGTAGGGGCAAACAGCACACCTATGCGTTGTTTGACGAGCGTGTGATGCCCGCCCCGGAGCTAACCCGCGAAGAATCGTTGGCATTGCTGGCCGAACGTTATTTCGCTTCGCACGGCCCGTCCACCGTTTACGATTTTTCGTGGTGGTCGGGGCTTGCCGATAAAGATGCACATGCGGCGACGGAAATGCTCGGCGATCGGTTCGAAAAAACTATTTTCGACGACTACGAATATATTTTCGTTCCGGGCGAATTGCCCGATTACGACCGAAAAAGAACCTGTTTTCTGATGCCCGATTACGATGAATACGGCATCAGTTATCGCAACCGCAGTTTCATGTTCCATTGCGCTTATACCGAAAGGAATGTGTCGCCGCACAACCACGCCATGGTGGTCGACGGTCAAATCGCGGGCATTTGGAAAGCGATGGAGGGCCGCAGCCGGATCGATGTAAAACCGATCGCTTATTGCCCTTTGGACAAGGATTCCGAAAAAAGCATCGCTGCGGCGGCCGAACAGTACAGAGATTTCATGGAGCCGGAAAAACTGCATTATTCATACGAGCAGATGTATGCCGACAATCATTTGTTTTTCTTTAATCGATGATTCATTATTGACAATT
>JAVBRP010000214.1:0-5763 GCA_031547815.1 Bacteroidales bacterium
TGTTAAGTTAAAGGAATTATTGGAGAACAAAAAAATAACCTCATTAATTACACATTTCGGTAGCAATGCTGCCATAATGCGCTATTACGCAATTGCCTTGCTATGCAAAAATAAATATGTTTTTGATTTCTTTGAACAAACGTATTTTCCGTATTTAAAACAAAATCTAAGCAACCCTTTAGATCAAAGGGAATTTGAAATACTAAATAAATTAAAGGACAACTTATATAAGGGAGATTGGTGATCGTAACGATGTTGTCAGCAATTGCAACGAGGTCGTCAGATATCGTAACGAGGTCGTCAGCAATCGTAACGAGGTTGTCAGATATCGTAACGGTGTTGTCAGATATCGCAACAAGGTCGTCAGATGTTGCAACGGTGTTGTCAGCAATCGCAACGAGGTTGTCAGATATCGTAACGAGGTCGTCAGATATTGTAACGAGGTTGTCAGATGTCGTAACGGTGTCGTCAGATATCGTATACGGTGTCGTCAGATGTCATAACGGTGTCGTCAGATATTGTAACGGTGTCGTCAGATATCGTAACGGTGTTGTCAGATGTCGTAACGGCGTTGTCAGCAATCGCAACGGTGTCGTCAGATATCTCAACGAGGTCGTCAGCAATCGTAACGAGGTCGTCAGCAATCGCAACGAGGTTGCATTGCGCAACAATAAGATAATTGGATCGGATTTCTCTCCGGTTTTCTTTACTTTTGCGTTTCAACAATAAAACATCGTGCATCGCAAATTATTAATTGTATCCGCCACCGCCGAAGAGGCAACGCCGCTCCTCCGGAACATCAACGGCCGCGAAACCGAATTTCCGAATCTTTTTTTCGGAAATTTGTACGGTCATTCCGTTGATGTATTGATTTGCGGAATCGGTACAACCGTCTCGACATTTAGGCTTACTCGACTGTTGTCGCAACGCACCTACGACCAAGCCGTATCCATGGGCATTGCCGGCGCTTTTGCCGACGATATTTCCGTCGGCGAAACGGTGCAAATCGTCGAAGATTGTTTTGCAGATTCGGGAATCGACGACAACGGCACGTTTCTGAGCCTTCGCGAAGCCGGTTTGGCAAAGTCCGACGAGTTTCCTTTCGCGGGCGATTTCATCGCAAACCCCTCTCCCGCCCTTTTGCCGTATCGCAATGTGCGCGGAATAACGGTTCAAACGACGAGCGGAAACGAACGGCGCATCGGCGAGCTGATCGATAAATATCGGCCGCAAACGGAAACAATGGAAAATGCCGCATTTTTCTACGTTTGCCGGATGATGCAAATTCCGTTTATCTCGCTCAGGGCAATCTCCAACAAGGTTGAGCCGCGCAACCGCCAAAACTGGCGAATACCGCAAGCCGTCGATCGTGTCAATGTCGCTGTAGCGGAATATATTCAAAAAATGCATCATTCATATTAATTTTTCGTACTTTTGCGCTCATTCCTTTAATCTGTCATACAATTATGTTCTATCTTATTATCGTTCTTTTTATCATAGGTTATGCCGCTATTGCTCTCGAGCATAACCTGACGATAGATAAAGCTGCTACGGCTTTGGTAACGGGCACATTGGTGTGGGTATGCATCGCTTTCGGCGGAAATGACATCTTTCCCGAAATGCTCGAATTCCGGGAATACATGCAGGCAAACCCGTCCGGTTCCGTTGCGGAATTTATCACGCATCACGAGCTGTTGAGACATCTGGGCGAAATCGGCGAAATCCTGTTTTTCCTTCTCGGCGCGATGACCATCGTCGAAATCATCGACAGCCACGGCGGATTCAGCCTGTTATCCAAACTGATCAAGACCACCGATAAAGTAAAATTGTTGTGGATCATCTCGTTTCTGACATTTTTTATGTCGGCCGTATTGGATAACCTCACCACTACCATCGTGATGATCACCCTGATGCGGAAACTGGTCGGCGGAAAAAATACCCGCTGGTTCTTTGCGAGCATGATCGTGATTGCCGCCAATGCGGGCGGAGCATGGTCGCCCATCGGCGATGTAACGACCATCATGTTGTGGATCGGCGGACAAGTGTCGGCCGCCAACATTATCGTGCAATTGTTTATCCCGAGCTTGATCTGCATGATGGTTCCGCTGGCAATCGTTTCCTTCACCATGAAAGGCTCCACCATTCCCCCGTCGCGCTCCGACCTCGCCAAATCGCTGGTTCCGACAACCGATCGCGAGCGTTGGATCATCCTTCTGTCGGGCACCGGCGGGTTATTGTTTGTTCCCGTCTTCAAATCGATCACGCATCTGCCGCCCTACATGGGCGTATTGCTGGTGCTGGGCATTATGTGGATCATGACGGAAGTGCTGCATCGCAAAAAACAAACCGAACTTAAAATGCGGTTGACCTTGGCGGGAATCCTAAAAAAAATCGACACACCCACTATTTTCTTTTTCCTGGGCATACTTTTGGCCGTTGCCGGATTGCAATCGGCCGGGCATTTAAAGCTGTTGAGTGTTTTCCTTGACGAGAAAGTGCACAATATTTATGCAATAAATTTAGCAATCGGAGCGTTATCATCCATAGTAGACAACGTGCCTTTGGTAGCGGGCACGATGGGTATGTACGACATCGTGACGCCCGAAGCTCTGTCGGCAATATCCGAACCCGTAAAACTCGCATACATGAGCCACTTTATGCCCGACGGAACATTCTGGGAATTTCTTGCATACTGCGCCGGCACGGGCGGAAGCATGCTCATCATCGGATCTGCAGCAGGCGTTGCCGCCATGGGGTTGGCCAAGATCGAATTCGTATGGTACGTAAAAAAAGTTACTCCGCTGGCGCTTGCCGGATACCTTTCGGGAGCTGCGGCATATTATTTGATGGTAAGCTGAGTCGATAACGATTATCCGATCCGCGATCGATAAAAACAACCTTGTTCCGAATAAAAATTAAAAACCTTAAAATAAATTCTAAGTTCGATGTTATCCAACATATTATTACAAGTCACCATTCAAGACCCGACCGTTAATGCCTTAGACGCCGCTCCGAAAGAAATCAGCATGCCGTTGTGGGACCTTACCCTGAAAGGCGGATGGATCATGATACCGATTGCGGTTCTGTCCATTATTGCGGTTTACATTTTCGTGGAGCGTTATTTCGCCATTCGCAAAGCGTCCAAGACGGACGAAAATTTCATGAATCGCATCAAAGATTACATCCATGACGGGAAAATAGAATCGGCGCTCGCCCTTTGCAAGTCGACCGACAGCCCTATCGCCCGCATGATCGAAAAAGGAATAGAACGCATCGGACGTCCGCTGAGCGACATTAATACCGCCATCGAAAACGTCGGACGCTTGGAAATCTTCAAGCTCGAACGCGGCTTACCTGCTATGGCCACGGCTGCCGGCGGTGCGCCCATGCTCGGATTTCTCGGAACGGTAACCGGTATGGTAAAAGCATTTTACGATATGTCGATGGCCGGCAATAACATCGACATCGGAATTCTCTCTTCGGGAATCTACGAAGCCATGGTTACCACTGTAGCCGGGTTGACGGTGGGGATCATCGCCTATTTCGGATACAACGTTTTGGTTGCAAACATCGAAAAAGTGGTCAACAGTTTGGAAGCCAACACCACCGAATTCATGGATCTGCTTAACGAACCTGTGAAATAGCTTCGAGTTTCAAGTTGTTATCACCGAAAATATCTCCGAAGGCTAATATCCGTTCAAATCCGTTAAATCCGCGTCATCCGTGTTCTATTTAATCGAAAATAAAAAATAAAATGGCCATTCGTTCATCCAATAAAATCAGTGCGACATTCAGCATGTCGTCCATGACCGACTTGGTTTTTCTGTTGCTCATCTTTTTCATGATCACTTCCACGTTGGTCAGTCCCAACGCTTTGAAGCTGCTTCTTCCGCAAAGCAACAACCAAACCTCGGCCAAGCCCGTCACCAGCGTATCCATCACCAAAGACCTACAATTTTATATCGAAACTTCTCCCGTTTCGTTAGCGGATTTGGAACGACAATTGCAGTTGAAATTAATGGATGCGCCCGACCCGACCATTGCCTTGCATGCGGAAAAAAGCGTTCCGATAGAGGAAGTGGTCAAAGTGATGAATATCGCCACACGTAATAAGTACAAATTGATATTGGCCACCGCGCCCGAAAGAAAATAATTCGAAATCGGCAATCGAAAATCAATAATAAAAACAATGGCAACCCCCGTCAAATATCGCAACGGCCTCATCGGAACCTGTCTGTTTCACGGTTTGGTGTTGTTTCTGTTGTTGTATTTGGCTTTCCGCACACCGTTACCGCTGCCTGCCGAGCAAGGTATCTTGGTCGATTTCGGGAACAGCAACACCGGCAAAGGCGATTTCGAGCCGCGCATAAGCGAACCCGCACCGGTGCAACCGCAACCGGAAGCAAAGCCGGAAACGCAACCCGAAGAGCAAATACTGACACAGGATACGGAAGAAACAGCGGTATTGCCCGAGAAGCCTAAACCGAAAGAGAAACCGAAGGAAAAACCCAAAGAAAAGCCGATAGAACAGCCCAAAGAGGAACCGAAGCCTGTGGCGGAAGAACAACCTAAACCGGTAGAGCGCACCGTTAACCGGCAGGCAATGTATCCGGGAAGCGGCGCGGCCGGAAGCACGGCGACAAGCCAAGGCGAAGCGGGAGGACAAGGAAATCAAGGTGTGCCTACCGGAGCGCCCGATGTTCATGTATACGGTCAGGGCGGCGACGTGGGCGGCGGAAACAGTTTTGCGCTCAGCGGACGCAGCTTGGTGGGACGATTGCCTGCACCCGAGTATCGATCGCAGGAACAGGGAAAAGTAGTGGTCGATATTATTGTGGATAAAGACGGAAAAGTAACTAAAGCATCCTTAGCCAAAGGATCCACCACGTTGGACAATACATTGGTTGACGCGGCTTTGAAAGCGGCCCGAAAAGCTGTATTCTCCCGAAAGCCCGACGCTTTGGAGCAAAAAGGCACCATCACATATATTTTCAAGGTACAGGGGGAATAAAAAGATAAGCGCCATGACTGTAGAAATCGCCAACCCGATATACGACACGGTCTTCAAATACTTGATGGAAGACAATGCGGTGGCCAAATTAGTGATTTCGTCCATCATCGGTGAGAAAATCATCAGTCTGGAACCGAAACCGCAGGAGCATACTTCCGAAAAAGACAAGTCGGAATTTCCGCCATTGACCGTGTATCGCCTCGATTTTTCGGCAAAAATAGAAACACCCGAAGGATTCAAGGTGGTGATCATCGAAATGCAGAAAGCGAATTTTCCCACGGACATCATGCGTTTCCGCAGATATTTGGGCGAGCAGTATGTCGATCCCGGCAACAGCATGCCGAACGGGTCGGGATTCGAGGCCATGCAAATTTATAGCATTTATTTTTTGGGGAAAGATTTGGGAATTTGCGACACGCCGGTGCTGAGCGTCTTGCCCGAAATAAAAGATGTCTCGACCGGAAAAATCGTCAGAAAGAAAAGCGAATTCATCGAATCGCTGAACCACAAATGCTGGATCGTGCAGATCAATTGCCTGAAAGAACGTCGCCGCAACGAATTGGAGCAGCTTTTAAGCATTTTCGACCAGAACAACCGCACTTCCGACATTCATATTCTGAATGTGCACGAAGACGACTTTCCGGAGAAATTCCGACCGGTGATCCGTCGGCTGAAAGGCGCCGTAAGCAACCGATCGGTGAAAAAACTGATGAAAGAAGAAGATGAGGTGGTGCGCTACCTTCGCGACTTTG